>NZ_QHLO01000012.1:0-59249 GCF_003185945.1 Auritidibacter sp. NML120636 | reverse complement strand
GCACGTGAGGTCAAGGGAGTCGAGCCGGCAGAACGTCGTGAGATCAGGAGATGAGAAAGTAAGCTTGGACACGTCGAGGTCTTTCGGATGGACTGTGTAAGAACTTCCATCATCGGAAGACCTCGACCTCTATCCGGGCAGCGCCACGCCGTGTCCTGGAATCACTGATCCACACCCTCAATTACGAAGAGCCGCCAATGCCAAGGATGATGGCAGCCGTGGCTCCAATGAGAACAATGCTTGAGATGTTCATGGGCTAGCTTCCTGAGAAGGGTCTCTGCGCAGAGAACGTGGTGGCAATACCCGAAATGTCATGACATTTCGGGACGGAACTCAGCCAGCAGGTGATCGGCGTAGGTCGGTTCCGGGGGATGATCTCGTGCGTGCGGTCCGCGAGCGCCCACCTCGGTGGTGGCTACCTCAGCAAACAGCGCCGCCAGTGTCAGCGAGAGTGCTCCGCCGTTGAGGTGGTAGAGCCTGCGGTGCTGGTCGGTATACCCGGCGACCGGATCGGCCGAAGACTGTGGCACCGTGGTCAGGTGTTCGACCACGGGGCGCTCGCCTAACACCTCGGCGAGATGGCTGGCAATGTCCTCCGGCGTGCTCTGATCGGCCATGCGTACCCGGATTCGCCCGCTGGTATCGGGGCGGATGGCAGCTCCAGCGGTGAGCACCACATGGTGGAGATCGACGCCGATGGGCTCGGTGACGGCCAGCACCTCGTGGCCGGTCGCCGGAACATTATCGGAGGCGAGGATTGCCACATCGGCGGTGATTTCCTCGATCTCGCCCCAGCCGCCCGGCTCACTGGGGTGGTCAGCGGGTAGCCGGTACCGCAGCCGCAGGTGGGCCTGCCGATCGGTGGATGACATCGATTCGAGGCGTCCGGCGACGATGGCGACCCCGGCTTCGGTGAGTTGGGAGACCAGTTCGGCGATGAGTCGGTCATCGTCCAGGTAGCCCTCGGAGTCGATGAGCAGAGCGTGGCCCGCCTCGGCACCGCCCGCATTGAGTCGCACGCTGGGGGCCAGCTGTGCCAGGTCAGCGCGACTCAGGGTGGTGCTGGCTACCTGGTCTGCCGGGCCGGTGGGATGAGACCGGTCGGCAAGCACGATGACCCCGGTCAGGTGTAGCCAGGGTTGGAACTCCTCGGGGCTGGGGCCCTGTTGGTCCTCAACCCGTCGCATCAGTGCTGCGTCGTGCACGCGCGAGTGGGCGGCCAAACCCTGCCGGATCAATTCCTCCAGCGCGGGCCGGGCGATGGTCGTGACCTGGTTGATCACGGCGCCGAGACCGGCAAAGTCCGCACGCGGACCGGCAGGGCCCACCAGCGAGTCGTCGTGGTCGATCACGACCACCGAATGCCCGGCGTCGGCGAGCGAGACCGCGGTCATCAGCCCCTGAATGCCGGCGCCCAGAACGACAACGTGTGCAGTGTCCATCGTTGATGTGCTCCTGTAGGTTGTGTTGGTGCCGGGTTAGACGTCAGCGGGTGCGGGGGCCGGGGTGGTAGCCGGTGTGGCCTCGGGGTAGGTCCCGGCTGGCGTGTTGGCCCGCGGACGCGGTTGGTCCGAGGCGTAGCCGTTGGCGTCGTTCAACGCGCGGATCAAGACCACCAGCCAGGCGAAGAGGATTCCGGCCATGGCCAGTTCCACCCCGGTGAGGTTGTAGTAACCCAGTGGCCACCACAGCACCGCCGCAAAGATCGACAACCCGATCATCAGGTAGGAAAACAGGTAGATCACCACCGGCACGCCGGGTAACCAGATCGGGATGGTGGCAAATAACAGGAGGCACACGGCGGCCAGAATTTGGGTAAAGAGTGTGTGCAGCGGGTCATTGATATTGATGGGGACCATCGAGATCCCCACCAGACAGGCACCGATGAGCATCAGCCCGCTACGTAGCATCCAAATGGAGCCTCCACGTTTGCCCGTGGACCGACGCACGTCGGAGTAGGTGCGCAAGTCTTGAGAGATGAAATTGGCCAGCGTAAATAGCACCAGCCCGGAGACGGTCAGGGTGGTGTTGAAGGTCCAGAAGGACAGCACCCCGGCCTGGCCGGTGCCGAGTTCGGAGAAGAAGGCGTGCCACCAATACGGGTTTTCGGCCAGGAGCATGGCGGCGATAATGCCGGAGGCCATGAACACTGCCAGCAGGCTGGAAAGGGAGCGCGTTGAGGCGCGCGCGGCCGAGCTGAGGCCGAAATACCCGGCAGTTGCGACCACGATCCCGATCATGGCGGTGGCGGCAATCGCGTCAATTTCGAGTCCCACGAAGGATTGCTGGAATAACCGGAACAGCGCCAGACTGGCCAACATCACAATCGCCCCGTGCAGAATGATCAGCCCAACCCAGTCCAACACCAGCCAGAACCAGGCCCGGGATCGCATCCACGCCAGCGCACCACGGCGGGGGGCAGAGGCGAGTAACAGGCCAATCAGCGTGGCCAGCGCTGCGGTGATCCCGGCAGAGATACCGGTGACGGTTCCCACGGACGCGAAACCGGACAGGGGCGTGAGCTGGTCGGAAAAGAACCACCAGCCCACCATGGCTCCCAGCGCCCCGGCGATGATCGCTACCCAGATACCCCAGGATTCAATGCGAAATGAGCCCGAACGGGGTGGGGAGGACGCTGCGGGGGCGGTGGTCATTACTCCATCATAGATTCACCGCCCGGGCCTGCGTCGACAGCTGGCCCGTCACCGACACCATTCGATTGCCCAGAGAGGTTTAGGCCCTCCCGGGAATATACCCCCTCGGGGTATAGTTATGGGTAGTGAACGACCCAGCATCAGGAGAGACTTGCGATGAGCACCACGACACCACCACCAGTTCCGGACACAGCACAGCACCGGCATCAGTATGGCTATACCGATCATCGGCAGAGTTATCAGACCAGGTTGCGTCGGATCGAAGGGCAGGTGCGTGGCATTGAGCGCATGGTGGCCGATAACGAGTACTGCATTGATGTGCTGACCCAGATTTCTGCTGTCACCAAGGCTCTGCATGCGGTGAGTGTGAAACTTCTTGAAGACCATCTGGGCCACTGTGTGGCAGCAGCCGCCGCGTCCGGAGATGAGCAGCAGTTACAGGAGAAGGTCGCCGAAGCCACCGCAGCAATCGCCCGGCTGACTCGAAGCTAAACACAGTCCACTGACAGGAAGGATTACCCGCCATGACTTCCACCACCACCCTGGATATTTCGGGAATGACCTGCGAGCATTGCGTGCAGGCAGTCACCCGTGAACTCACTCAACTACCCGGCGTGGAGCAGGTTGCGGTGGACTTGCACCCCGAAGCCACCTCGATCGCTACGGTGACTGTAGCCACTGACACCCAAGCGCCGACTCATCACCAGTACGCCGAGGCCATCGACGAAGCCGGCTACACCCTCGTTGACGCACACTGAGTTGACACACACTACGAAGGACACTGAGATGACCACCCCGTCCAACGACTCGACCCACCACGGCTCCGCGGACACGCCCCACACCGGCGATGACCGGTCCGTCACCCTCGATATTTCCGGGATGTCCTGCGCATCCTGTGTCTCCCGGGTGGAACGGAAACTCACCAAACTCCCCGGGGTCTCGGCCACCGTCAACCTGCCGCTGAATAACGCTCGCGTGCAGGCCCCCGAACAGGTCACCGACCAGCAACTGATTGACGCGGTGGCCTCGGCCGGCTATGACGCCGAAGTGCACCACAGCCCACACCACCACAGTGGGCATGAACACCACGCTGAGCACGACCACCACGACGGGCAGGATCAACACTCCGGTGAAGACCATATGAACCACGGCCCATCGGCCAGCACGCTGAAACCCCGCTTCATCGTGGCGGCGATCCTGACCGTGCCGTTGTTTATCATCTCGATGTTTTCGTTCGCCCAGTTTCCCCACTGGGGCTGGGTGGCGCTGGTGCTGTCCACTCCGGTGGTGTTTTATACCGCCTGGCCTTTTCACTCTGCAGCGTTCGCAGCGGCCCGGCACGGCGCGTCGACGATGGACACGCTGGTGTCGCTGGGCGTGTTGGCGGCCTGGACCTATTCCACCATCGGGCTGGTGATGGACCCGATGATGACCGCGGTCCCCGGCCACCACGACCATCAGCTGTATTTTGAGACCGCCGGAGTGGTCACGACCTTCTTGCTGCTTGGCCGCTGGCTAGAAGATCGCGCCAAGCACCGCGCCGGGGACGCGCTGCGAGAGTTGCTGACGTTAGCGCCCGAAACCGCGGTGGTGGTCCGTGAGGGCACCGAGGTCGAGATTCCGGCCAGCCAACTGCAGATCGGGGACGAGTTTGTGGTCCGGCCCGGGGATAAAATCGCCACCGACGGCTACGTGGTCTCCGGTCATTCCGCCGTTGATACATCGTTGATCACCGGAGAATCCGTCCCGGTTGAAGTCGGCCCCGATGATACGGTCACCGGGGCGACCATCAACTCTTCGGGTCGTCTTCTCGTTCGGGTGACCCGCACCGGCGAGGACACCACCCTGTCACACATGGGGCAACTAGTCTCCGATGCCCAGTCACAGAAGGCCCCCATTGCCCGGATCGCCGACCGCATCTCGGCGGTCTTCGTCCCGATCGTACTGGTCATCGCCGCACTCACTTTGATCTTGTGGCTGGTCTTCGGCACCGGGCAGCAGGCCTTCCACGCCGCGGTCACGGTACTCATTATCGCGTGCCCGTGCGCCTTGGGTCTGGCCACCCCGGTGGCGCTGTTGGCCGGCACCGGCCGTGCCTCCCAGCTGGGCATATTGATCCGCGGCCCGGAAGTCTTAGAAGACACTCGCCAGATCACCTCGGTGGTCTTCGACAAGACCGGCACCATCACCCGAGGTTCGATGTCGGTGTCTGAGGCCACCAGCTTGGATGAGCGTTTCTCTTCCGAGGAGATTCTCCGGTTGGCCGCCGCCGCGGAGGCCGGCTCCGAACACCCCATCGCCCACGCCATCGTCGACGCCGGCCAGCAACTCGGCCACCTACCGAAGGCCACCGAGTTCTCCGCCACCGCTGGTGGCGGCATCTTCGCCACCGTAGAAGATCATCGCATGGTGCTGGGTCGCACCAGTTTTGTCACCGACCAGGCTGGGATCCCCCTCTCCCCGGAGGCCGAACGCGCCTTCCATGCTCTGGAGGAAACCGCAGCCACCGCGATCTGGGTCGTCATCGATGAGGCCCCGGCCGGGATCATTGCCGTCCGCGATCAGATCAAGGACTCCGCCGATGTGGCGATCGCAGACCTAACGGAGATGGACCTGACCCCCATGTTGCTGACCGGGGATAACCGCTCGGTGGCCACCTGGGTCGCCAGTCAGGTGGGCATCAACACCGACCACGTCGTCGCCGGAGTTCACCCCGAGGACAAGGTTGCCAAGATCCGCGAACTCCAAGAAGCTGGCGAGACCGTGGCGATGGTGGGTGATGGCGTTAACGATGCCCCGGCCCTGGCCCAAGCCGATTTGGGCATCGCGATGGCCTCAGGCACCGATGTGGCCCGTCAGGCCGCACAGATCACCGTGATGGGATCCTCGCTGGGGCAGATCACCCAGGCGATCCAGCTGTCTCGGAAAACGCTCCGGGTGATTAAGTCCAATCTGTTCTGGGCATTCGCCTATAACGTGCTCGCCCTCCCGGTGGCAGCCTTCGGGCTACTGTCCCCGATGATTGCCGGGGCCGCGATGGCACTGAGCTCGGTGCTGGTGGTGGCCAATTCACTGCGGCTGACTCGTTTCGCCCGCTAGTGGTCCGGGGTGCCAGCTAGGGTGAACCCATGCAGATCTATGGATTTACCCGCTACGGTGGCCCCGAGGTCTCCGGCGTGCTCGACGTCGAGGTCCCGGAGGTCACCGAGAACACGGTGCTGATCCGCACTGAGGCCTCGGGACTGAATCCCGGAGACCTCAAGGTCCGGTCCGGGGCCCGCACCGGGTCATTTCCCGTCAGATTCCCCATGGCCATGGGGCGGGAAGCCGCCGGGACCGTGGTCAGCCTCGGACCCGGTCTCACCCCGGAGGTCGCGACTCAGATTCCGGTGGGCACCCGGGTCTTCGGCTCGGCCGCTGCCGAAGTGGGCACCCTGGGCGAGTACACACTCCTGACCGCTACCTCCGCAACCCCGATACCTCAGGGATTGAGCGCTGCCCAAGCCTGCTGTATTCCGACCTCTGTGGGCACCGCCTGGGATGGGCTGGCCGAACTCGAACAAGCCGGGCTCAGTCGTGGCGAGACACTGCTCGTACTGGGGGCCGGCGGAGGTGTGGGCTCGGCGGTGACCGGATTAGCCACCTGGCGCGGCCTCAGGGTGGTGGGGGTGGCCTCGGAGAGTAAAAAAGAACTGGTCGAGTCCTTGGGCGCCAGCCACGTGCCAACGGGGGCCCTTGAGGCTGTCTCTGATCAAAAATCCCCCACCATCGCTGCAGTGTTTGACACCGTCGGGGGCCAAACCCTCACCGCAGCGGCTACCTTGCTGGCCGGAGACCACTGCCCACCGCGCATTCGCTCGGTGGCCGACCCAGCATTGGCCACCACCCTGGGTGGCAGTGGAGTGACCCGACACCGCCGTCGCGAGATCTTTTCCCGCATCGCCACCCAGCTGACCCAGCACCCGACCTTGCCGGTGGTCTCAGAGATCCTCGACTGGGATCGGGTCGCCGAGGCGGTCGCCACCGTCGAATCCGGGCATGCCATCGGCAATATTGTGGTGCGCGTGAGCTAGACGAGTCGTTGCTCCCGGGCTACCGCAATCGCCTGGGTGCGATTATCGACCCCGAGTTTTTGATAAATATGCACCAGGTGGGTCTTCACTGTTGCTTGGGAAATAAACAGGCTACGGGCAATATCGCGGTTGCTTTCCCCGGTTGTCAAGGCCTGCAAAATCTGTAGCTCCCGGGCCGAGAGTTGTGTATCGGCCGGTTGTTGGGCCCGGGAAATCAGCACCTGGGAGACTCTGGAGGAAAAAGCATGATCACCCCGGGCGGCAGCTTGTACTGCCTCGTGTAATCGGTCCTCAGCAGCGTCTTTGAGCAAATACCCCACCGCTCCGGCGGAGACTGCCGCCAGAATATCGGCCTGAGAATCATAGGTGGTCAGAATCAGCACCGGTGGCGCTGACCCTGTCTGCTGGGCCTCTTCGGCTAATGCCCGGGTGGCCTCGAGTCCGCCCATCCCGCGCATCTGTAAGTCCATAACCACCACGTCGACCCCATCCGGTCGGTGGTCTGCCAACGCCGCGGTGCCATCTGCGCCTTCGGCGACCACACTGATGTCTGCAAAGCTTTCCAGAATGGCCCTGAGCCCAGCACGGACCACCGGGTGGTCATCGATCAGCATCAGCTTAATCATCCTCGCCTCCCAGCGGTATGCGCAGTCCGATCACGGTCCCGGCGCCCGGGGCTGACTCCACACTGAGCTCTCCTCCGGCCTGAACGGCCCGGGTCTTCATGCCCGAGAGCCCGAAATGGTGCTCGGTGTCCACGGCCTCGGGGTCAAACCCGGTGCCGTCGTCGAAAACGTCGAGAGTGAGCATCCCGGCGGTGGCTGTCACGGTGATCACCACTGTGGAGGCCGCGGCGTGAGCCAGCGCATTGGTCAGTGCCTGATCGGCGATGCGTAGCACCGGGGTGAACCGCTCGGTCTGGATCACTAGCTGTTGGTCCTCCACCGCCGGTTCACCGCGTAGCAGCAGCTCCACCGGCTGGCGTTGGGCGCGCGCTTCGGCTTGGTGGCGTTGCACCATCGCCCCTAGTTGTCGCATCAGCTGTGACCCGGTGGGCGCCTGGTGGTTGTCGTCGAGCGCCTCGGTGGCCGTGGCCGGATCCGCCATGGTCTGTACCAGTTTGCGGGCGGTGGCAAGGTTCTTTTCGGCACTGTCGTGCATCAGGTGGAGCTGATCGTGCAACCGTGCGGTGTCCTGGTCGGCTACGGCATGTTGGGCGGCCCGGGAGAGGAGCACGAGTGAGGAGAATCCTTGGGCGAGGGTGTCGTGGATTTCTTGGGAGACCCGTTGACGTTCCTGCAACTGTCCGGCTTGACGTTCGCTGGTGGCCAGCTCGTGTCGAGTCACGATCAGGTCCTCGACCAGCTTGCGGTATCCCACCGCCTGATCGTGCAGCACGTGATAGACCCGGTAGGCCACCACCGCCACCACCGTGCCGAGTACCGGTCCGATCACCCCGGCGACCTGCACAGCCCCGGAGGCCAGGTACTCGGCTCCAATGGTGACCGTTAACAGCACCAGCAGGCATCCGAGAGCAAGCAGTCGACTGATGGGTGTCAGCACGTGAATGCTGACGAAGACCAAGGGAAACATCACCCAGATGAATTCGGCCGAGATCAAACACAGCATCGTCCAGCCACCGATGACCGCCACGAGCCACACGGGCGCATAACGGGAAGCCAGCCTGGACGCAGCGAGCCCGACTCGGCGTTCCCAGACGGTGCCGGCCACATAGATGGCAGCAACCATCACAGCCAAGACGACGACCGTGATCTGCATCCCAGAGCTCAGCGTTTCGCAGAGCACGGCTCGGATCGTGGCGAAGACCAGCAGAAACGCAAACATCACGTGCAACACCACCCGCAACCAGCGCATCACCGACTCCACCGGAGCCGGATGGCCGGTGGTCAGATGCGCTACGGGCTCGGGTGTCGCAACGGTCACGTATTGTCAGCGTAGTCGGGTTTCTCACCGAGTGCATCAACCAAAAGGTTGAGCCAGGTTCCAACCGGTTAGCCGATGTGTCTGCTCTTCCTCACGCGAAGACTAGAAGGCATAGCTGGTGAGTCAACGAAAGGAACCCCATGTTTCTTGCTGTTCGTGAAATATTCCATGCCAAAGGCAGGTTCAGCCTGATCACCGCAGTGATCGCGATGATGACCCTGTTGCTGATTATGCTGACCGGGCTCACCGCCGGACTCGGCGCCCAGAACACCTCCGCGTTACAGGCCCTGGACGCCGACCGGGTGGTGTTCTCCGCAGAACAAAACCCAGACGGCTCTACCGCCGACCCCAGCTTCGCCAATTCCCAGATCACCGCCAGCCAGGCCGAGGACTGGGCCGAGGCCAACGGTGTAGATCACGTCGCCGGTCTGGGTGCTAGCCAAACCACGATGGAGACCGACTTCACCTCCTCGATCGCTCTGCTGTCTCTGCCGGAGGGAACCGCGATCCCCTCAGGGGAAACCGTTCGGCCCGGCACCGCTCTGGTGTCCCAGTCGGTGGCGGATGACCACGAGTTGCGCGTCGGCGAGACCATCACGGTCGGCTCTGAACAGGTCGAGGTCGCCGGTATGAGCGAGGATGAGTACTACTCACACTCCCCGGTGGTCTGGACCGACACCGACACCTGGGCGGCCGCCACCCACCAGCAAGCCGATGCCGAGACCGTTGTGGGCACCGTGCTGTTGGTCCAGGGCACCGAGCCCGACGAGGCCGATGGCTCGTGGTCCACCACCGCCGAAAACACCGACACCCTGGCAGTGACCCCCCAGGAATCTTTCTCTGCACTGCCAGCCCACCAATCCGAACAGGGTTCGCTGGTGAGCATGCAGGGCTTCCTCTACGTGATTTCTGCTCTGGTCATCGTCTCCTTTCTGACCGTCTGGACCTTGCAACGCACCCGCGAGCTGTCGGTGCTTCGCGCCCTGGGAGCCTCCGGGACCTATCTGTTCAAAGATGCCCTGGGTCAAGCCGGCATCATTTTGGCCGTCGGCGTCATCATCGGCACCCTGGCCGGTAGCGGACTCGGCGCACTAGCAGCCGGTGTCCTACCGTTCGAACTCACCTGGCTGACCCTGTTCGGCCCGATGGTCGGTATCTGGGCGCTGGGCATGATCGGCGGACTGATCGCCACCCGCAAGGTCGCCACCGTCAACCCACTCGAAGCCCTAGGCACCGCAGCCTAGCCACCAGCCACCGACCCCAACCAGGCTTCTGCCCTCTCTGCACACAGGAGACATCATGACTGCATCGACACTGACGACACCAACTCTGCAACTGAACCAGATCACCCAGATCTTCCCCGACGGAGACTCCGACATCACCGCCCTGGACCACGTCGACCTCACCGCCCACCCCGGTGACGTCACCGGACTGCTGGGAGAATCCGGATCTGGTAAGTCCACGTTACTGTCCATCGCCGCCGGCTTGATCGCCCCCACCAGCGGCGAGGTGATCATCGCCGGCGATGACATCTCCTCCGCCTCGGCGTCGGAACGGGCCCGGGTACGGCTGAATCACATTGGTTTCATTTTCCAGCAACCGAATTTATTGAGCTCGCTGACCGTGATGGATCAGTTACTGATCACCGAGCACCTGCGCGGTGTGCGCGGTCGGGCCCTGCGCGCCCGTCGGTCTCGGGCCGAACAGCTATTGGAACGGGTTGGTCTGCCCGGCTACGGGTCCCGCAACACCTCCCAGCTCTCCGGCGGTCAGAAACAGCGTGTCAATATCGCCCGGGCACTGATGGGTGAGCCCGACGTGCTCCTGGCCGATGAGCCCACCTCGGCCCTAGACCACGAGCTGTCCACCCGGATCATGACGTTGCTGTCCGAACTGACCCGCGAGTTGAATCTCGCCTCGGTGATTATTACCCACGACCGGTCGATGCTTGCGGTAATGGACCGCACCGTGGTGCTACAGGACGGTGTGCTCTACGAACAGCACGAGGACCACCCCGCCACCCCACAACTGGCTTACGCCTCACCGGAGGTGTGTTGTGTTTTGTCTCACAGGCGGTAATCTAAGGGGCGAACACTCCGTCGGCATCGGAAGGAGCCCCAGGCTATGGCATCAACCGCTGAGACCACACACCCGGTATTGTGGCAGCCCACCGCTGAACACACCGCCCATCATCCGATGACCCGTTTTGCTCGGCGGATCGAGGACAAATATGGGGTGACTCTGGCAAACTACGCGGACTTGCACCGGTGGTCGGTGGATCACCTGGCCGACTTCTGGCGCGAAGTCTGGGACTTCTCCGATGTGATCGCCTCGGCCGGCTCCGAGACGGTTTACGAGGGCGAGGAGATGCAGCACACGCGCTGGTTCCCGGATGCTCGTCTGAACTTCGCCGAAAACATGCTCCGCCATGTTGCCACGCACCCCGAGGCCGAAGCCATCATCGGTGAACACGAGCTCAGCGGCACCGAAACACTCACCTGGCAACAATTCCACGACCAGGTTGCTGCACTGGCCCACTATCTGCGTGCAGTCGGGGTACAACCCGGGGACGCGGTCTCGGCGGTACTACCGAATCTGCCACAGACCATAGTGGCCATGCTGGCCACGGCCTCGGTGGGTGCCATCTGGTCAGTGGTCAATACGGACTTCTCCGCCCACGGTGTGGCCGACCGTTTCGCGCAGATTGAGCCGAAGGTGCTGATCACCGCCGAAGGGTTCGAGTTCAACGGCACCTACCGCGATCTGCGCCCGACCATTCCCGCCTTGCTCGAGGTGCTTCCTACCGTGGAACATCACCTGCTGATTGACCGCTACTGCGCCGATGAGCACCTCACCGCTGCCGGGGTGGAGCTGGGCGACGAGTTACCCGATCTGGGCTCAATCACCTCCACCCGGTACTCCCAGGTCATTGCTGAAACCCACGAGGCGGTATACGAGCAAGTACCCTTTGGCCACCCGCTGTGGGTGCTCTATTCGTCCGGCACCACCGGCAAGCCCAAAGGCATCGTTCACTCGCACGGCGGAATGACCATCGAGTTCTACAAGCTCGGTGGCATCCACGCCGGGTTGGGACCCGATGATCGCAGCTATTACGCGGTGGCCACCACCTGGATGGTGTGGAACCTGTTGCTGGCGATGCTAATGTCCGGGGCAACCATCATCACCTACGACGGCTCCCCCACCGCCGGCGGACCCGCCAAAACCTTCGAGATCCTGGCCAAACACCGCGTCACGTTCTTCGGCACCGGCGCCGCCCTGCTCTCACTGGCCGAACGTGCCGGGATCTTCCCCAACCGTCAGATGGATCTCTCCAGCATCAAGACCATGATGGTCACCGGCTCCCCGTTGCCCGACACCACCTGGGAATGGGTGTATCAGGCGATTAATCCCGACCTGCGACTGGGTTCGGACTCAGGTGGCACCGATATGTGCTCGGCCTTTGTCGGCACTAACCCGTATCGGCCGGTACGTCGCGGTGTGTTGATGGGTGCCTATCTGGGGGTTGATGCCCGCGTCGTCAATCCCCAAGGCCAGCGCGTCTTTGACGAGGTCGGCGAACTCGTCGTCGCCCAGCCCATGCCGTCCATGCCCATCTACTTCTGGAACGACCCGGATGGCCAACGCTATCACTCCGCCTATTTCGACGTCTTCGATGGCCTGTGGCGTCACGGGGACTGGGCCACCGAACTCTCCGGGGGCGAAACACTCAGCGCAACCGGCGAGACTGCTGGCAACGGCTTCATCATTCACGGCCGGTCTGACTCCACCATCAACCGTGGTGGCATCCGGATGGGCTCGGCTGACATCACCCAGGTGGTCGACGGGGTTGACGGCGTCGCAGCATCCATGGTGATCGGTGCCGAGCTGTCCGGTGGCGACTACTATATGCCACTATTTGTGGTGCCCATCCCGGGCACCTCTGTGACCGAGGAGCTCAAACAGGATATCGTCACGGCCATTCGCACCCGGATTTCTCCGCGCTATGTCCCGGACGAGATCATCGAAGCCCCGGCAGTACCCACCACCAAGACCGGCAAGCTCTTGGAGGTTCCGGTGAAACGACTCTTCCAAGGTGCTTCACCCGATACCGTCAATAAGGCCACCGCCAGCGATGCCGACACCCTGGAGTGGTACATCAAGAAAGCTGAGGACTTCGTCGCTCAGCGTCCGTGACGGTGATCAGGCGAAGATCTCGGAGGCCTCAGTCAGCAACCGGACTTCTTCGTCGCTGAGTTGTAGCGTGGTGGCTTCCAGCAAGGCCGGGAGCTGTTCGACCGTGCGGGCTGAGGCAATCGGGGCCGTGACTCCACGGGCCAACAGCCACGCCAGCGCTACGGAAGCCGGTTGGACCTGGTGGTGCTGCGCAACCTCGACGAGCTGGTCCACCACACGCAGACCGTCAGCGTTGAAGTACTCGGAGACGTGGTTCTTTCGTTCGGTCTCTAAGTCAGCCTCGGTGCGATACTTCCCGGTCAAGAACCCTGCTGCCAAACCGAAGTAGGGGAACACCGCGAGATTATTCTCTTCGGCCACGGCCCGGTAGGTGTTTTCATAGTCGGCACGACGAACCAGGTTGTAGTGCGGTTGGATCGCCACCGGCAACGCCAAATTCTCCTTTCGGGCCACACGGAACCACTCCCGCATCCGATCGGGCGAATAATTCGACAGACCGATATAGCGAATGTGCCCGGCGGTGACGAGCTCGTCAAAAGCCCGAGCTTGATCGGCAATCGGCACCTCAGTGTTGTCGAAGTGCCCGTAGTACAGATCGATGTAGTCAGTCTGGAGACGGCGTAGGGACTCCTTCACCTGCGACTGAAGATAATCCAAGGTCTGTGGTGCCTGCGGAAAATCGCGGACTTTGGTGGCCACCACCACGCGGTCACGAGGCTGGCGAGCCAGCCAGGATCCAATCACGGCCTCGGATTCACCTCCCACAGCATTCGGCGCCCAATGGGGGTAGGTGTCGGCGGTGTCTAAAAAGTTACCCCCGGCATCACAGTAGGCGTCCAAGATCCGGTGGGCGGTGGGTTCATCTGCGGTCCAGCCGAACGTATTAGTCCCCAGGTTCAGTGGAAAAACATCCAACTCTGTCTGGGGGATCGTGACACGTTGTTGCGTCATCGCCGAGCCATCCTTTCTCTACCGGGGGTACTGCTTTTCTCATCACAACACATCAGCGGGGGTGGATCCCAGGACCTCGTTGAACAGACCAGCTAGTCCAGGCCACGGGCGGTGAGCGCATCCCCAAGATCATCGGCGTGTTTCAAGCTCAGGACCAAAACGGGTACCGCCCACGACCACGGCGCGATGCGCACACCCCGGGCGCGTTGGGCTTCTCTGACCTGGTTGATGACCGCCGAGAGGGTTCCCACCGAGTTGAGCATCAGCCCCAGCGCCAACCCAATCTTCTCCGGATTCGCCCCGAACCGGCGCAGGGGCCCGAAGAGTTTTTCGGTCGTGGCCACAATGCCCGAAATCTCGGTGGTGCGGGTCAGCACCTGGGCGAGCAGGATGATCGAGATGAGTCGTGCGGTATTGGTGGCAGCGTGGACAGGGTCCAGAAAGATCAGCTGAGTGACCACCAGAAAGACCAGCAGAAAAGAGAGTCGCAACAGGTCGGTCACCAGCAATCGCAACGGAAGTTGGGCCACCAGATACCCCAGAATCGGCAGGAGCACGAAAACTACGGCCGCCGGATAGGAGGGTGGAATCAGAAACGACACCAGAGCAGTCAGGGCCAGCACGAGCAGTTTCAGCCCGGCCGGGGCTCGGTGTACCAGCGAGTTTCCGGGGATATAGAGCGAAATCATATTCGTTCCTGGTCGATCTCGGAATGAATAAAGTCCAGGTAGTTTTCCACCACCGTACGGGGGCGACCGTGTTCGCGCAGACGCCCCTGATGGATCCACAAGCAGTCGTCGCAGGCGGTGGCAAAGTCCAGGTCGTGGGTGACCAACACCAGCTGGGTTTCTCTCGGCAGGTGCAATAGTCTGCGTCGGACTAACAAGGCGTGGCGGGTGTCCAGCATCGAGGTCGGCTCATCGGCGATCACCAGCTGTGGCTCGGTAATCAGTACCGAGCACAGCGCCAAGCGTTGCAGTTGTCCCGACGACAGGGACAGACACGGCCGATCGGCCAGCTCGGTGAGGTGATGCGCTTCCATGGCCGCCTGCACGCGGGCGGTCATCTCGTCTTTGGACAGCCCGGAGCCACGCAATGAGAGCGCGATGTCTTCTTCCACCGTGGGCATGACCACCTGAGTGGCTGCCTGCGGGAAGATCATCCCGATCCTGCCACGCAACCCCGGAGCCATTTTCGGTTTCCCAGGCCCCTGGGAGACCAGGTGTCCATTCACCGTGGCGGCACCGGAGGTATACCCCAGCAGGCCGGCCAGCACGCGGGCCAGGGTGGATTTACCCGAACCGTTCTCGCCAATAATGGCGATTCGAGGTGCGTCGAGTTCGGCGGTGATATCGGTCAGAAGTTGTGCTTGGCCGGAGGATTCACCGGGTGCATCAACCCTGACGCACAACTGATCGAAGGCAATCGTCATCGTTATGATATTCCCATGGTCTCTCGGAAAACATCGGTCCCTATCGTGGTGGACGATCTCATCCGGTGCGGACTGGAGATCCTGCGCACCCACGGGCTGGCCGATGTCTCGATGCGCCGGGTGGCCACCACACTGGGGGTGCGGCCCTCGGCATTGTACTGGCATGTCAAAGATAAACAGTCGTTGCTGGCACTGATGGCCGATGAGATTTTGGCTGGCATCCAGATTCGTCGCACCGATTCATTGAGCCACCGCGCCCTGACGCTGTACCAGGGATTGCTCGCCACTCGCGATGCCGCAGAACTCGTCAGCTCGGTGATTGCACTGGGAACCGGAGGCAATCGGCTTCGGCGTAGCTTACGCCAGGCCAGAGAAATGGACCAGGAACCAGACCCGGAGTTGCTGACCGACACGCTGGTCTCACTGATCTTAGGTGCGGCCGTGGTCTCCCAACAGCGATTGCAGGCCGAACAACTGGGCCTGACCACCGCGGACACGGTGCCGGAGCGGAACCAGGTGCGCAGTGATTTTACCCAGATGCTCAAGGTGGTTATTCCCTCCTCGGCCTCAGGCGCGGAAGGCCTTCGGGTAGGCGCGCCACAGCCCCATGGTGATCAGCACGGTCAGTACCACCTTGGTGAGGTCACCGGGCAAGAAGACCAGTGAGGTATAGGCGGTCTCCAGCATGCTCAGCCCGGTCATCAGCGCCTGTCCCGGGATACCAAAAGCGTAAATCACCAAAATACCGCCGACGATGCTGCCCAGTGCCACTTTCCACCAGGTAATGCGCAACCCGGTACGCCATGAGCTCGCGCCGTGGACGATCAGGCCGATGACGACAACACCGGCCAACCAGCCGATCAAGTAGCCCACCGTCGGGGTGGCGAACACGCCGATACCACCACGACCACCAGCCAGCAGGGGCAGTCCCAGTGTTACGGCCAGTTCCAGCAGCGCCACCGCACCGAGTCCGCGCCAGGGTCCCAGCACGGAACCGGCCAGCATCACCCCCAAGGTTTGTAGCGTAATGGGCACACCGCCGGCAATATTGATGCTGCCAACGAGTCCGAAGGCTCCGATGAGCGCGGCAAACACCGCTATTTGTGCCAGCGCGCGGGCCGAGACACCGCCTCGAAAGCGAGAGGTTCTCGCCTCGTGTTGAGGTGTGCGCGCATCGTCAGGGGTGGTGGTTTCAGCCATGATGTGAATTCTTCCAACGGTCGATGAGAAATCATCCGCAGGCGGGACACCTGAGGGTTTAAAACACCGTTCACTGAACAGCGTTCAATACATGGTAGACCCGCAAGCCCCACCTGCGAAAATCCGGGGCAATATTACTGCGGATCGGGCTGCGAGATCTGGCTGTGGATACGGCACCGGATCGGCATTTTCGCGTACAGTATGACACGCAACCATCATCCGAAAGGTGCCCTGTGATGAACGATTCCTCATCCCGTCCGATCAACCCCGACACCGGGCTGCCACAAACCGCACCCCAGGCTGGGTGGCCAACGGCGGTCGACGCTGGCCCGAAGGTCATCTCCTACCGCGTCAACGTCAAGGCCAGCCCGGAGGAACTCTGGGAGATTCTGGCCGACCCCCACCGCCACCACGAGATCGACGGCTCTGACACGGTCAAGCCCAAAGTCTCCGGACCGCACCGGCTGACGATCGGCGATACGTTTAAAGTCGCCATGCACAAGTTCGGCATCGACTACACCATGAAGTTGACCACAGTAGCCGCAATCCCGGGAGAGATTGTGGAATGGAAACACCCCGCTGGCCACACCTGGCGCTGGGAACTTGCCGCCGATGCGCACCACCCTGGCTACACCACGGTCACCGAATCTTTCGACTATTCCTCGGTGCCGTTCTTGGTGGCGATGGCCTACTACTTCTCGAATACCGTGGCATTCAACGCCCAGGGTATCCAGGCATCGTTGACTCGACTGGCAGGACGCTATCTCTGATCATGACCACTTCGTATCCCGATCCGCACTCCGACGCCTGGCAACCGGACAATACCGAGCCGGGGGCAGAATATCGGCGCGATCCGCGCCCGCAACAAAAGACCGCCGAAGAAGATCTCAACCTCCCCGAGTTCTTGGCCCACCCCACCAAAGTGGATATCTTCCTGCTGATCATGCTGTTCGCCATGGCCGTGTGGGGCATTGCTCTCATCCCGTTCCGTGCCTGGCTGTTGACCGAGCCGGTGGCCTACACGTTATTGGTGGGGGGCTACACCTCGTCGGTGATTGGTGGCGCCCACGCCTCGGTCGGTGAGGGGCCCTGGTGGATGTACTGGTTATTCACTCTGGTCGGGGCGCTGAAGTTTGTCCCCTTCTACTACTGGATGGGTAAACGGTGGGGCATGGATTTCATCGACATGTCGGTGAAGTACACGCCCTGGCTGAAGAAAATGGCCCACCGGGCGATGACGTCCACGAAGGCCAAAGGGATCACCGGCGCACTGGTGCCCCTGTGCTATACCCCCGGACCAGTGCCGAGCAATATCATCAACGCGTTGCTGGGGTTATTGCGGGTCTCAGCTGGATTGATGATCGTACTTAACGCGGTCAGTGTGCTAGCAATCAATGGGCTGTTTATCTGGTTGGGCTACACCTTCGGAGATCAGGTGCTGGCCGTGGTTGAGGTCGTCAACCGCTATCTGCTGTGGATTACTCTGGCGCTGATTGTGGTGGCGATCTTCCACGCCCGTCGTACCATGAAACGCAATGCGGCCCTGAACGCCGACACGAACCAGGACGAACCTGGGAAAGCCAACGCGCAGGACCGCAACGTCTAAGAACCAGATCAGGGCCACATCCCGACCGGGTTAGTACGCCTTCCGGCGTTGCTCGACGACCAGGTGGATCAGCGCGAAGGTGCCGTCTTCGTCCACAGCTTTCAGCGCACGCTCGAGAGCGGCCGGAATCTCCGCGTTGTGGGTGACCTTGACCCCGAACCCACCGAAGGCTTCCGCCATGCCAGCGAAATCCGGGTTGAACAGCTGCGTACCGGACACACGTCCCGGGTAATCGCGTTCCTGGTGGGTGCGGATAGTGCCGTACTCCTGGTTATCCATTACGATCACCAGCGGGGTGGCACCGTACTGGCGGGCGGTGGCCAGTTCCTGCCCGTTCATCAAGAACTCACCGTCACCGGCAATCGTGATGATCCGACGGTCCGGGTAGTTCAACGAGGCGGCCACACCCGAGGGCACCGAGTAGCCCATCGAGCCGTTACGGGCCGAGATCATCGAGGCATAGGAGCGGGTCGGGAAGTAACGGTGGGCCCAGTTGGTGTGTTCACCGGCACCAAAGGTAACCATTGGATCCTGGGGTGCAGGAAGTGCCGCAACCAGATGGGCCATCATTTCATCCATGGTGGCCGGGCCTTCACCGGTGATCTCCGGCAACGCCGCAAACTCTTCCTGTTGGGCCCGCATCTTCGCGGTCCAGGTCTTCCAGGAGTCCTTGACCTCCAGGTCCATGCGGACCAGGTCGTGGATAAACAGATCCGGTTTCGCCACGATCTGGTGGGACACCGGGCCGGAACGACCGCGCAGTGACGGGTCGATAGTGACCAGGAAGTTAGTTTTTTCCCAGTTTTGGCGCACCCGGAATCCGTCCGTGACAGTATCACCGGGCACCGTGCCAACGAAGACGATCAGGTCGGTTTCTTCCAGCAAATCGTAGGTGGGCTTGGGCCGACCATACCCGATTGGCCCCACATAGCTGGGTGAGTCAAAGGGGATGGTGCCTTCGGTGCGCCATTCCGCCGCTGCGGCGATGTGGTGGTCTTCCAGCCATCGGGTTAGTTCCTCAGCGGATTCGTGGCTCCAGTCGTTCCCACCGGTGATGAATAGCGGCTTATCGGAGTTCAACAGCGCCGAGTGCAGCGCCTTCCAGTCGTCCACGGTCATACCGCCACCAGCCACCGGAATCTGTGGGTGCAACCGGGCATCAATC
Source organism: Auritidibacter sp. NML120636 (assembly GCF_003185945.1). Classification (NCBI taxonomy): domain Bacteria; kingdom Bacillati; phylum Actinomycetota; class Actinomycetes; order Micrococcales; family Micrococcaceae; genus Auritidibacter; species Auritidibacter sp. NML120636. Next base: position 40,030 of record NZ_QHLO01000012.1, on the reverse strand, counting down.
TCGTGGGTGATGACATCTTCAGGCAGACCGACAATCACCGGACCGGGGCGACCCGAGGCGGCTGCGAACATCGCTTCGGCGACGATCTCTGAGGCGCGCTCAGCATGGTCGAGCACCATGACACGCTTGGCTCCAGAGTCAAACCAGGCATGCGGATCGAATTCCTGGAAGGCTTCCTTATCGCGGTGTTCGAACGGGATGAGTCCAACAAACAGCACCATCGGGGTCGAGTCCTGCCAGGCGGTGTGCAGTCCCACGTGCGCATTCGAGGCACCGGGACCACGGGTCACCATGGCCACACCGGGGGTGGAATTCATCTTGCCGTCGGCTTCGGCCATATAGGCCGCCCCGCCCTCGTGGCGACAGACAATATTGTCAATGGGTGAATCATAGAGTCCGTCTAGCACGTTCAGGTAGCTCTCCCCTGGAACGCTGTAGACGCGTTTCACGCCGTGAGCGACCAACGTATCAACGATGACGTGGCCGGCAGGCTTCTTCTGGCTCATCTGGCTCCTCAGCTCCACACAGAATGTGTTAACAACACTTTTTCATCATGAACCGCGATCTCATGGTGGTGGACAACGGTTATCTCTCGCTTGACTATCCAAACTACCATCGACCCGATGTCCGCCCCGTCACATTCCGGGGCAGATTCAGTCCTTTGTGAACATGCCGGGACATTTCTATGATGTCCACCACGTTCGTTGCACAGATCGCGTTAGGAGGAGCGACCCTCACCGTGCTGTGGGTCCTCGCGGTCCGCATCCTCCGCGTGCTGCGGGGTTGAGTCGCTCGGGTGGGATGCTGGGGAGCGCTGCGCTTCGGCCCGTTCGGCCTCAGCGCGTTTTTTCGCCCGCGCTTTGGCCATGGCTTCACGGTGCATTTGTTCCGAGGACCGGTTAATGCCGGAGCCTTCGGAAAGGTGTTCGGGGTTGTCTCGTGATGCCAGCTGGAGCAAGGAGACCACCAGCAGGGAGACGATGAAAAACACCCCGAAAGCGATCAAACCCAGGTCCAGGCGGAGGGGCCTATCGGGGTTGTTCAGGCCACCGGTGGAGGCCAGCGTGACCACGACACCACCGATCAAGCCGAGGACGGCTGAGAAAATCAGGGGTGCCGCAACGCCGAGAGGTTTCTTCTTCTCGGGGCCGTTCGGAGGTTGCGGGCCGCGCTGAGTAGTCACGACTCACGCTCCTGGGGTGCTCGATGATCACAATACATAATGCCTGCACGCTCCGGATGATCCATGTCGTGGGGCACCAGGGCGCACCTGACTATTCTAATCACGGCATGCTGACAGAATCCGCACGTGACCTCTCAGAGTGAACAACAGGGCGCACCACAGACCAGCACTGCAGGTCAGGATTCTTTCGGCCTCCACCCACGACGACGAGCCCGGCGGGTGTCGAGATAGTACCCCACCCCGGGAATACTGCAAAACACCGCGTGAATAAAGGCCGCCGAGCCCACAATACCGAGCAGATTGTGAAAGTCAGCTCCGACGAAGATCGCGATGACGGTGGCCACCGCCGTGAGCACATCGACGGCTCCGGGGATCAACCAGTCGCGGGCCGGGGGGAATTCTTTGCGGTATCCACCACCGGCCACCAGCTGAGCAATGCCGGCAACCAGCAAGGCCAGGCTGAGGATGATCGCGGTGGCCATCACCCCGGCGGAGAACAGTTGGGCCCCAACTAATGCAACCGGCCCAAGCACCCAGGCGGCCGCAGCCATCGACAAAGGCGAGCGCATGGCCTCCGGCACCGGTTCTTGGCGCAGGAATTCCCACATCGCCACCCCGGTGAGAAACAGGTAGATGGCGCAGCTGACATTAACCCAGGCAGGGCCGGAGTCCATCAGGTCGGGCGCTTGGTAGATCAGCGAGAAGATCCCGAAGGCTAAGGCCACCCCGGCACGAATCAGATACGGTCGAAAAATCAGGTGGGCGGTGTCGGGGCTGATCTTGGACGGAGGCTGCTGTTGGGTCTGAGTCACGGGAGACATTCTAGGCAAGAAAACGTTCTCCGGCAGTTTTCTCCTTCGCGCCCGGTATGACAGAATATAAATGTCCATCACGAGCGGCCGAGAGATCTGGCTCCATGACGCCGCAGCAATCTATCTCGAGTGCTAATGCCAGAATCGATGGGAGCAAGAATATGACAACGTTCACCGAACAGCCCCAGGTGGCCGAATCTGAATCCAACCGGGTGTCCGGCGTGTTCTACGGTTCCGCTCAAACAACCGTGAGCACCGGTGCGTACCGTTTCCTGGTTGATGAGCCGGAAGCCTCCGGTGGAAAGAATGCAGCGCCTAACCCGATGGAATACATTCTCGGGGCCACCAACGGGTGTATTTCCGTGGTGATTGAGGCCAAGTCCGGCACACACCAGATCCCGATTCAGGGCATTCACACCTACTCCTATGCCTCCCAGGATTTGGGTGGTCTGGTGGCAGGCCGGGATGTCCAACCTCACTTTCACACCTATCATTTGGCCGTGTTAGTCCAGACCGATGTGCGCGACGCGGACCGACTACGGGCCTTCGCCCAGGACGTGGAGCACGCTTGCCCGGCAGCCAACCTGTTGCGAGCGGCCCAAGGGCTACAGCTGACCGTGCACTGGCAGTTCGTCGACCGGCTGGTTGATCACGATGCCGAGGCCGTGGTGAATCAGGCGCTGGGGGTCCCCAACCGGAATGAGCCGGTGGACGCTGCCGAACCATTTCTGACGCTCACCAACCCCGACGCCTAGGACGAGCGCGACGGGCCGACCACACTGCCCAACACGATCCAGGCCTCGCCCCGAATCCGCCACCACAGTGTCAGCGCACGAGCGCCCAGATATACCACGGCGAAGCCGACCCAGACCAACACCACCGATACGACCCCGGAGCCGTCGTCGAGCTGGGCGGCCAGCCAGCCGAGAAACAGAATGAACGGCAGGTAGAGCGCCAAGGCAACCACTGAGGCGATCCCGAGGTATTTGGCGTCCCCGGCACCCATCAGGATGCCGTCGAGGATGAACACATACCCCGCCAGCGGCTGGGCGATGGCCAACACCATCAGCCCGGCCGCTCCGGCCTGGATCACGACCGGGTCTTGGCTAAACATTCGCGGGATCACCGCAGACAGCCCGGCCAACAACAGCCCGGTGATCACCCCGAAGCCCATCGACCAGCGGATCATCGTCCGGGTCAGCTCCCGAACTTCCCGGCGGTGGCTGGCGCCGAGTTCCTGACCGACCAGTGCCTGGGCGGCGATGGCCAGCGCGTCCAGGGCGAACGACAGCGTGGAGAAGATGGTCATCACCATCTGGTGGCTGGCCAGCACTGGGGCGCCCAGTTGTGTGGCGGTCAGTACCGTGACCAAAATCCCGGCACGCAGTGCTGCCGAACGCACCAGCAACCACGACCCGATCTGGGCGGTGTCTTTCAGCCCCGCCAGGGTGGGCAACAAGCGACCGCCCTTTCCCCGGTAGCGGGTGGTGAGAATCATCAGGTAGATGCAGAACATCGCCCATTGGATCACTGAGGTGCCCAAGGCGGAGCCGATCACGCCGAGTCCGACCACGTAGATCAGCAGGTAATTGACCGCAATGTTGATCGCAAAGCCTACACCGGCGACCACCAGCGGGGTTTTGGCGTCGGCCAGTCCCCGCAGGGTGCCCACCGTGGCCAGGATAGCGGTCATGGCCGGAAGCCCGATCATCGAGTACTGCAGATACTCCACCGCGTGAGCGTGGGTCTGCCCGCTAGCCCCCAGCGCGCTCAGCACCCACGGGGCAGTGAGAGCCAAAGGTATGGCGATCACCACGCCCAGTAGCAACCCCAACCAGATACCGTCACGACCACGTTGCAGGGCCCGGTTGAGCTCACCGGCACCGAGAAAACGGGCGACAGCCGGGGTGGTGGAATAGGCCAGAAAGACGAGCAAGCCGGTCACGGTCTGCAGCACCGTGGCGGCCAATCCGACCCCGGCCAGCTGACTGGTACCCAGGTTGCCGATCATGGCGGTATCGACGACTAAAAACAGTGGCTCGGCGATCAGTGCCCCGAGTGAGGGCACGGCCAATGAAAGAATCTGGGCAGATACCGACCGCGGCCGGTCTGAACGGCGGGACTCAGCCTCAGGCACCGCGTTAAGCCAGGCCTGCCCACGGTGCGATGGTGAACCACCATGCCGCACCCAACTGCTCCCGGCCTTGTTCCAACAGCTCTGCCGGGGTGAGGTAGAGCAGACAGACCGACACCGCGTTATTGAAGGCGTGTTGGACGTAGCTGAAGGCCAGCGAGAACTTCATCAGCGTGTAGACCAGCGAGAACGCCAGTCCCATCACCGCGTACGGAATGGTTTCAATGATGTTGAATTGGCCCGCCCCAATGAAATGTAACAGCGAGAAGGTGATCACCGAGATCGGTACCGAAACCCACACCGTGACCCAGCGGGAGAGCTTACCGATCAGCAGGTGGCGGAAAATGTACTCTTCGACGAGCGGGCCACAAATTACCACAGTGATAAACATCAGCCAGAACGGGGCCACGGTGGTCATTTCCTCGAGCACCAGCTGGTTCTCCGAGCTGGGGACCTCACCGATCAACACGGTCACGACCAGGTTGATGATGATGGTGCCGAACCAGATGGCCGGAATCATCAACAGTTTCAGTGGCCACAGCCGGCGGAAGGACCGGAGCGAGGACAGTAGCGTCGGGCCGGCGGCGATGAGCACCAACACGGTCATGATCAGGTAGTTGATCAGATTCACCGCGAAACCGATTTCAACCGGGAACACGCCCCGGGCAAGGTCTTCGACGCTGACCGGATCGGTGCCCACCAGCCACGCCGAGAAGGACACAAACCCTGGAATGAACAGCATCAGCGCGCCGAGTCCGAGCAGAAACAGCAACACGTAACCCAGCACGGCGAGCAGGTCGCGCCACACAAACGGTCCGGGCCGGCAGTCCGGGATCACCGGGTTACGTGGCTCGCCCAGGCGGTTTCCCTGTGTGGCACCGGGCCATCCCGACGGGATCGGATACGGGGCGCCGGCGGGCTGGGTCCACCCCGGCGGAAGCTGTTGCTGATCAGTCATGAGTGCCAGTCTACTGGGGGTACTGGTCACCGGTGTTGTCAGTGTTGTGAGTGGCACCGTTGTGAGTGGCACCGTGGCTGGCATACTGATCGTGGTACAGCCGGGCGTAGGCGCCGCCACGGCGTAGTAGTTGCTCGTGTCTGCCCTGTTCGACAATCCGGCCGTGGTCCATGACCAAAATATGGTCGGCGTGTCGGATGGTGGATAGCCGGTGGGCGATCACGAAGGTGGTCCGATCTGCTCGAAGCGTGGCCATGCCCTGCTGGATCAGCTCTTCGGTGCGGGTATCGACCGAGCTGGTGGCTTCATCCAGAATCAGCACCTTCGGGTCGGCCAAAAACGCTCGGGCAATGGTCAACCGCTGTAACTCGCCGACGGAGAGGTTCTCGGCCTGCAACGAGATCTCCGTGTCATACCCCTCGGGCAACGTGGTCACGAACTCATGGACCCGGGTGGCCTTTGCGGCTGCTATCAGCTGCGCTTCGGTGGCCTCGGGCCGGCCGAGTCGCAGGTTCTCGGCGATGGTCCCGGTGAGCACCACCCCGTCTTGGAGCACCATGCCGATCTTCCGGCGCAGTTTGACCCGGGAGATCTTCGAAATGTCCTCGCCATCGAGGGTGATCCGACCGGCGTCCAGCTCGTAGAACCGCATCAGCAGATTCACCAATGTGGTCTTACCGGCCCCGGTGGGACCGACAATGGCGACCATCTCCCCGGGCGCCACATCCAGGTTGATCTCGCGAATCAGTGGCTCGTCGGTATAGGAAAAGCTCACGTCCTCAAAACGCACCGCACCCCGACCCGAGGTGGCGTCTGGTTCCGTGTTGTCAATGGCGGGATCGGCTTCGGGCTCGGCATCCAAGAACTCGAAGATCCGCCCGGCCGAGACCACCGCGGAGATCACCATATTCGAGGTGGAGGCCACCTCGCTGACCGGTTGGGAGAACTGTCGGGAGTACTGGATGAAGGCAGTCACCCCGCCTAAGGTCATCGACCCGCCGGCGACCTTCAGCGCACCCAGCACCGCCAGGCCCACATAGGCCAGCTGGGTGATCCACTCCATCAGCGGGTAGATCAGCCCTGAATAAAACTCTGCCTGAGCCGAGGCAGCATACAGGCGCTGATTGTCTTCGCGGAACTGGTCGCGCACCCGTTGCGCCCGCCCGAATGCCACCACGACCGGGTAGGAGCTGACGGTTTCTTCCACGCGCGCGTTCACCTCACCGGTCACCGCCCACTGTTCGGTGAATTTCCGATGTGACCGGGCCCCGACCAACACCACCACGATCGCTCCGGCAGGCAGGATCCCCAGGGCGACCAGGGCCAGCTGCCAGTCCAGCGCCAACATCATCACCGCGATCCCGATCAGAGTCATCAGCCCGTTGATCAGCGAGACCATACCACCTTGGATCGCCCCGTGGAGGTTATCCACATCGTTGGTGGTGCGCGAGAGGAGATCCCCGCGCGCCCGGTCATCCACCCAGGCCAGTGGCACCCGGTTCAGCTGAGCCTCGATCCGCTGGCGCAACCGGTATACCACCTGCACCGACACCCGATTGACCACCAGGCCCTGCAGGTACTCAAACCCCTGGGCCACCCCATAGAGCGCCAGGGTCAGCAGCGCGTACCGGTTCAGCTGGCTGAAATTAATGCCCGCTCCGGCGGTGTAGTCGGTCTCCACCGCACCGGAAAAAATCACGTCCATGGCCGCCCCGAGCATCAGCGGGGCCGCAACCGCAGCCATGACCGACACCACCGCCAACACCGGCACCAGCAGGATCATCCGCCAGTGGGCACCAAATAGTCGTAGCACACGCCCGGCCGTGGCAAAAAACCTGGGGGAGCTGTGTGCTGCCGTTTGTGCTGTCATGAGGTGACCTGCTGCGAGTCCATGATCTGCCGGTAGACCGGATTCGACTGGCTCAGTTCCGCGTGCGTACCGACCCCGACGATCCGGCCGCCTTCCAGCACCAGGATCTGATCGGCCTCGGTGATGGCCGCCACGCGTTGGTCCACCATCACCACGCTCGCGCCACTGGAGCGCTGATATCTGGTCAACCCGGCGCGCACCGCCGCCTCGGTGCTGGCATCCAGCGCCGAGAGCGCATCATCAAACACGTAGATCTGTCGCCCACCAACCAGCGCGCGAGCGATGCTGAGCCGCTGACGTTGCCCGCCGGACAGATTCGCCCCACCCTGGCTGATCGGGTACTCCAGGGCATCTTGTGGCCCCTCGGGCAGAAAGTCCCGGCACTGAGCGATCTCCAGGGCCTGATGCATCTGCTCCTCGGTGGCTTCAGGCGTGGCAAACCCCAGGTTGGATCCCACCGTTCCCGACAGCAGGGTCGCGGTTTGTGGGGCGAGCCCCACCAGATCCGACAGCCTCGCGCGCGGGATCTCACGAAGATCCACTCCACCGATCCGCACGGCCCCCGCGGTGGGATCGATCAGCCGGGTCATCAGCTTCACCAGCGTGGTCTTCCCTGACCCGGTGGAGCCGATGATCGCTGTGGTGGTCCCCGGGGGAATGCGGAAACTCACCTCATCCACGATGGGCGCCTCGGCCCCGGGTAGCTGGACCTGTACGTGATCAAACACCAGCTCCGCCGAGGCCGGTTGTGCCTTCTGTTGGTGCGGGGAGTCCAACTCCGGTTCGGTAGTCAGCACCTCCTGGATGCGCCGGGCTGCCACTGCCGCCCGCGGGATCATCATGAACACGAACACGCCCATCATCACCGCCATGAGAATCAGCGTCAGATACTGCATCAGCGCAGCAACGCCACCGACCTGCACTTCCCCGGCCGCCACCCGGTGCCCGCCGAAATACAGCACCGCGACCATCGCTGCCTGCAGGATCATGGCGATCACCGGGCCCATCAGCACCATCCAGCGACCAATGCCCAGGCTGATCGCAGTCAGTTTCCGGTTCGCCCGATCAAACCGTCGGGTCTGCTCGGCCTCCCGCACAAAGGCTCGCACCACGCGGATGCCAGCGATCTGCTCGCGCAGCACGGTATTCACCCCGTCAATGCTGTCTTGCATGGCCTGGAATAACGGCATCACCCGCGCGAAGAGTAACCAGACGAACAGCAACAGCACCGGGACTGCCACCCACACCACGGCGGAGAGCACCACATCTTGTTCCATGGCCATCACCAGCCCGCCGACCAGCATAATCGGGGACAATAACACCGTGGAGGCCACCACCAAGGCCAGCGACTGCACCTGTTCGACATCGTTGGTGGTCCGGGTGAGCAAGGTGCCGGGACCGAACTGTTGGACTTGATGTACCGACAGGTCGGTGACCTGCTCAAAGAGGTCGGCCCGCAGATCCCGGCCGATCCCCATCGTCGCCCGTGCTGCGAAGAACGTGGCCGCGACCTCACAGACCACCTGAAGGCCCGCCACCCCGAGCATCACCAACCCGGTGGAACCGATATATCCGGTATCCCCGGTGGCAATTCCGTGATCGATAATGTCAGCATTCAGTCGCGGCAGTGCCAGTGTCGCCATCGTGGCCATCACCTGCGCGATCACCACAATCAGCAGATGCCACCCGTAGGGTTTGGCGTAGCGACTGAGCAGGCGGAGAAGCACTCTCGCCATTCTACCGGACGGCCAGACCACCCAGCATTACAGGGCCCAGGAATAGGCAATCTCATTGCGCATCCGCACCAGCTCGGTGCAGTGTTGCTCCAGCTCGGTTTCCAACACCGTGCGCGGATGCCAGGGTCGAATTCGCTTGGCCTTCCCGTCCTCGCCGGGATCCACCAATACCGTGATCCCGTGGGCCACCGGGATCTGCGTGGGGTCAAACCGGGTCGAAGTCCAGGCCCGCAACATCACGTGCATGGAGTGTGCCGAGGTGTGCACCAGGCGAGCCTCGATCTCCAGTAAGTCACCGCCGTACACCATATTCTCGAACCGCACGCCCCCGGCAAAAACCGCAACCACATTGTCCTGCACCCAGCGGGCCCCGCATACGTTGGCGGCCTCATCCAGCCACCGCAACACCGAGCCACCGCCGACGCGTACGCCGACACCGGCATCCGGTTCGGAGACAATAAACCGCAGACGAATGATCTCGGCGGTAGTCTCTTCCTGCTCCGGAAAAGCAATGGTCATCAACGACTTTTCGGAGGCTTTCAGCTGATCCGAGCGGGCCTTGGCTTTCACCGCCCGCTCCTTGGCCGCATCCGTGGTCGGCTCCCAGGGCTTGACCCGGACCTTCTCACCGTTGTCGTCAATGGCCACATAGACCATGATCACCTCGGTGGCCACCGTCGGTTGCCCCTCGTCATCCCGAATGGTCGGAAGCACCAACCGAGACTGCACATGTACCGAGGAGGTTCCGGTATACAGCATGCGACACTGCACCGTGATCGGGGTTTCCACCGGCACCGGATGCGCGAAATGCAAGTTGCCCACATACCCGGCGACCACATTCGTTCCGGTCCACGAGGCCGCGGTGGCATACCCGGCCTTATCCAGCCAGCTCATCACCGTTCCCGCGGTCACGCTCCCGGTCGGAAAATCGTACGCCTCGGCACGAAACTGCAGAGAAAGTGAACTACGGGAGCGCATGCCTCTCAATTTATCACTGTGGCATCGACCATAATAGAGACCATGAGCAACACAGCACCGCATTCACTGTCCCCCACCACCGTGTCCCGCATTCACGACGCTGCTGAAACCCTCGGAACCAACCCGTTGCTGGACTGGGTCTGCCGCCTGCTGGATGGTCGCGCCCGGCACGGAGCAGACGGCGATCCGGATATCGCCGTGCTGGGCGGAATGGAGGCCGTCGAGGACTGGATGGGCCGTGTCTGGGCCGCCCAAACGCTACTAGAACTCTGGCACCACACCGCCACCACATCCGTGATCACCGCGCTCAACGATCCCGCCTGGCAGGTCCGCGTCATCGCCGTTGAGGTCGCCGGTTACCGTGACCTCAACGAGGCCACCGACACCTTGCTCGACCTGCTCGACGACCCCACCCCGCAGGTCCGCTCGCAGGCCGCCACCGCGTTGGGCGAGATCATCTCCGCCGAGAACGAATCCGCCCTGAAAGCCCTCAACAGCGCGGTCACCAGCACCGATTCGGTCATGGCTGACGCCGCCGAGTCTGCGCTGAACCGCGTGGCCGAACGCTTTGACCGCAGCGACCTGCGTCCCAGCCCGCGGTACTAGCCGATTACAAGAGATAAGTCGGCCCTGACGATCAGCACCTCGAAATACCCCGCTCGTGTCGCGCGCTCATCAACGCGTACCCATTAATACGTACGGGACATCATTCGGTAACTCACCCGTCACGATCAGGCTACCTCTCACACCTATGGTCAGTGCGTCGAATATCACTCTGACCTGGGAGAAAAGGTGTCACACTCTCTTCACTCAACTACCGCGCACGAGCGTGGCCGGTCGACGCGGTTCCGTCGTTTCGGTCGCTTCGCGACGATCGCCACACTCGCTTTCGGCCTCACTCTGTCACAGACCCCGGCATTCGCCACCCCTGCATTTCCCCACTCACAACGAACCACTGAGCAGGCATCCAAACAGCCCGTTGGTGAAACGCTCGAGACAGGCGGGCTCAACCTCACCGGTAGCGGCTCGACTCTGCATCAAGCAAACACTGAAACGATTGCCCCGGGCCTCAACCACACCTCGTTCACGCGCGAACAAAAGACCGGCTTCCAAACGGGTCATGTATTGAACGTGGACTTGACCAACGCTTCACTCTCACTCGATGTCGTCGATGGCGGTTCTGTGTCCGGCGTTTCGAGCGTATCCAATCAGATCGAGAACGAAGACAACGTCGTCGCTGCCGTCAACGGTGATTATTTTGATATGAACAACACCGGAGCCCCCATAGGCACAAATGTGTCTGCTTCAGAAGGGATCCGTTCCATCGCAAATGGCTCATCACAGGCGCTGTCTGTGCATGAAGGAACAGCGAGCATTGGAGCACTGACCAGTGCCGCCACGGCCACCATCGAAGGCAGAACCTACGACGTGCCGTCGGTGAACTCGCCAACCGAAGACCGCGACGGCATTGCGTACTACACCGCTGCCTGGGGCACAACACCGATTTCTCAAGCTCTGTCTGCCAACAAACGGACCGCCGTCAAAGTCATCGACGGGGCTGTTACCGAGATTCTCGAAGCCAGCGCTCTAGATTCAGACACCAATCTTTCCGAGGGCGAGGGCGTGCTCGTCTTTTCCGGTTCAAGCTCGGATCACGTCCCGACTGTTGGTACCAACGTTGAAATCTCGGTAGCGCTGGACCGCGATGTTGACCTGGCGGTTTCTGGCCAACAGGTGCTCGTCCGTGACGGTCGCGCCACCGGCGCAGAACAGGCAACTGCCGCCCGGACAGCTGTCGGGATCTCTCAAGACGGGACACAGCTATTTGTCGTTTCAATCGAGGGTCGGCAAGATGACGCGGTCGGTATGCGGCTCAGCGAACTTTCGGAGTTGATGGTAGATCTCGGTGCCTACCAGGCTCTCAACCTTGATGGTGGTGGATCCACCACTTTGCACACCCGCAATCCAGGCGACGCATCAGCATCACCGACCAACCGTCCTTCCGACGGTAAGGAGCGCGACGTCGCCAACGCCCTCGTCTTCCGTTCAACTGCTCAGGCACCGGCGGAAACCGCCGGCGTCACCGTCAACCCCGCAAGCGACTCGGAACGAACCGACCGCGTATTCACCGGACTTGGCCGGACTGTCATCGGTACCGCAACGAACTCCAGTGGTGATCCACTCCCCGCTGACGTCGCAATCTCTCCTGGTGATGGCCTCGAGCTACTCGGCACCCCGACACAGAACGACCGAGGACAAACAGTGGCCCGAGTTACTGGAACGAAGCACGGCCTCGCAACCGTTCGCGGTGAAAGCAACGGCGGAGAAGGAGAGCTACCTGTACGCGTTCTCGGAGAGCTCGAGCATCTCGAGCTAAGTCATCAGAGAGTAGCGTTAGAAAATGCGGATGCTTCCGCTTCGGTGCGTGTACTCGGAATTGACGGCGACGGTTTCCGTGCACCCATCGAAACCGAGGATATCGAGGTTTCCAGCAACGACACCATCGAGGTGACACCCAGTGGCGTGGACACTTTCACCGTGTCCCCGAACGCCGGTAGTGGAAGTGGCACCATCCACTTTAAAGTCGGCGAGAAGCGCATCGATCTCCCAGTGACCATTGGCTTCGAAGACGTCACTATTTCTGATTTCTCAGATGCTGACAGCTGGGAGTTCAGCCAGGCCCGCGCCTCTGGATCGGTCTCCCCTAGCGAGGGTGAAAATGGTGAAAATGCTCTTGAAATCTCCTACGACTTCACGGGGTCGACTGCAACTCGGGGCGCTTATGCTGCTCCGCCTCACCCGATTCAAGTGGATGGACAGCCCCGTTCAATTACCCTGAGCATCTACGGTGACGGCAATGGCGCATGGCCCCGTATTCAGTATTTAAACGGAGCAGGCACACGATCGAATCTTGATGGTGGAAATATCACCTGGCACGGGTGGCGAGATGTCACGTTCCCCGTTCCCGACGGGATCGAGTATCCCATCACGATCGAAATGGTGCGACTCATGGAAACGCGCCCTAACGCTTCCTATTCGGGCAGCGTGAAAATTGCGAACCTGGGCGCCGTGGTAGCCCCCGACACTGATGCGGGCGAAAAGACAGAAATTCACGATTCCGTTGTCGATACCGCTCGTCTGTATGAAGAACGACCGCAACAGATCGCAGTGATGAGCGATGCTCAGTTCGTCGCTCGTTCACCTCAGAGTCAAAATGTCCAAGGAGCGCGACGGGCACTGCAAGAGATCAAAGCCGCATCTCCTGATGCAATATTCATCGTTGGCGACTTTGTCGATGAGGCCTCGCCGGAAGATTTTGAACTCGCTAAGCGGATCCTTGATGAAGAAATTGGTGATGAAATTCCGGTGACCTATGCGCCCGGAAACCACGAAATCATGGGCGGGGAGATCGACAACTTTGTGGAAGCATTCGGCGACACAAGGACTTCTCAAAATCTACAGGGGACACAGTTCCTGACCCTCAACACCGCTCAGGGCGGGCTCCGGTCTTCCGATCGAGACCAACTTCCTTGGCTTGAAGATCGGCTGGAAGCAGCAGCCACAGATGAAGGCACGACCAGTGTCGTTTTGATGTGGCACCACCCAATGAATGATCCGCTACCAACCAAGCTCAGCCAGATGGGAAATCGCGTTGAAGCACGAGAGGTCCAAGACCGTCTGTCCCGCTTCCGGACCGAAACAGGCAAATCCGTCGCGGTTATCAACGGACATGTTGGAGTATTCCATGCGTCAACCGCCGACGGCGTGCCCGCAATTATCAACGGCAACAGTGGCAAAGGTCCCTCCGGCACACCCGAGACCGGAGGATTCGTCGGTTGGAGCATGCTCACAATAGATCCTTCTCAGGGCATCGTCGGTAAGTCCCCAGAGCCTGAAGTCGCACGTAATGCCTGGCTACAAGTGCAGATGCATCCTTTTGTCGATTCGATCACGCTCGGTGCAACTACCGAGCTCCCGTCAACCATGACGGTCGGTGACCAGGTATCCGTTGACGCTAGTTTCACCCAGGACGGCAAGCACATGCCGTTTGTCTGGCCGATGAGCGCCAAATGGGGTGGCGACCACGTAGAAGTCAACAATGGTGGATCAGAAGGGAATGCCGCGGTGATCCGAGTCAATCCTGCCACTGGTCAACTCGTAGCCACCCAACCGGGTACCGCAACGCTCACCTTCACGATTAATGGCGAGACCGCTTCACACACAGTCGAGGTCGTTGCAGCCCCAGCACAAGATCCCGAGGAGGAGCCGGAACCTAATCCAGACGCTACCCCTGAGCCACAACCGGTTCCGGAGCCTACCTCCGAAACAAGCACCGCCCCGCAACCAGGACCAGATACAGAACCAACCCCTGAACCCACCACGGGAACCACCACCCCCGAACAACAACCAACCCAGGAACCCACCGCGGGAACCACCACCCCCGAACAAGATATTGCTGGAGATCCGGGAGCTGGAACAGAACAAGTTCAAGAAGATTCTCCAGGTCGCGCTGAGTCAGAGAAAACTGGCACTCTCGCGAGCACAGGAGCCAACTTACTCCTTGTCCTCGGGGCAGGAATACTGCTTCTCGCAGGGGGATCTCTAGCCGCACTGTCGGCAACACGTCGCAGACACTAGGGACCTAGCCTACGAAATTGCCACCCCGGCGCATGCTTCAGCCCTCTGACAATGCGCGGGGGTGGCTCTCTTCGACAGCTATTCCGCAAATCTGATAGGCGGGTAGAAACATGGCCCTTGAGATTCTGGCACCCCCAACGCTTCCCTCAACCATTCGTCCCCCTTGCGCACGCCCACGCACCGGTGTAATGTGAAGTGCATCACAATTAAGCGCGGGTTTACTGCCAATAGTCCTCAAGCACCCGCTGGTGATGGCTCAGGTTTTGTGTGTTGACCGAGCCAGGAGGGCACTGCGGAATCCAGCGCGATCACCACAGAAGTCTCAGCGAGCCGATCTTCCACGGTGACGAGCAACACCTCGGCCCTGAGACAGTGATCGCACCGCAGAGCCCTCCATTTCTCTGTTCAGCCCGCGTCCGCCGAGCCTTACAGCTTGCCCGACGTGAACTCCTCCCACTTCTGAGCCGAATCACCTACGGTGATCGTATCCTCAGGCGCGACCACTCCCCCTCCGAGATAATCCTCATACCACTGCTGGACTTCCTCAGACTGGTACGCCTCCTGTAAGACCTGAGCCGCCTCGGTATCGCGGAATTCCGGCTTGGCAGCCACGACAACAGTGAAGGGGACCTCAACCTCAGGATTATCCTCGAGAATCAGAGCCGTCTCCTCCACGTCATATCCGGCTTCGGCAATCAATCTGACGAACCCGAAGCCCGCGTCAACATCGGGCAAGGACTGCCCCAAGGAGTGCTGATCGATTTCGACGAACTCGAGATCCTTCGGGTTAGCGGTGATGTCCTGTTGAGATAGCGCCGTCACGTCTTTGGACTCATCCACCTCGATCAAGCCTCCCTCGGCCAACAGCTTGAGAGCACGACCGTTATTGGAGGTATCGACGGGAATGGCAACGGTCGCCCCCTCCGGAAGCTCGTCCAAGGTCTCGTACTTCTCCGAGAAAATACCGGAGGGAGCGTAATTGACCGAGAAGAGTGGCTCAACATCGGTTCCGTTGTCTTGATTAAACTGTCGCAAATAGGCCTGATCCTGGAAGAAGTTGACGTCGTACTCGCCTTGGCTCACCGCCTCATTCGGCAACACGATGTCGGTGACATAGGTGGTCTCAAGTGTCCACCCCTCTTCCTCAAGCTGATCTTTCACGATCTCAGTGGGCTCTTGGAAGGGCGCCGATTCGGTGACGATCATCGAAATGGTCTGTTCCTCATCAACAGTGCTTTGCTGATTAGCTAACCCGCAGGAGGTCAAGGACAGCCCGGCCAGCAGGCTGGCGCCGAGAGCGCCCCATCGCCGCGAGGGTGCAGTGGTGAGCATGGTGATTGTCATGGTGAGTTTCCTTTCACAGCAAGATTTCTGAAGGGCCTGATGACCACTGGCGAGCTAGGCCAAGCGTTTATCGGTGATGCGCACCAGGCGGTTACCCAGGATTTGCACCGCGCTGACCAGCAACAGCATCAGCACGATGGCAACCAGCATGACTTCGGTTTCATACCGGTAATAGCCGTAGCGGATCGCGAAGTCCCCGATCCCGCCACCTCCGACCAGGCCGACCATGGCCGAATACGAAATAAAGGAGACAGTGGTGATCGTGATGGAGCCGATCAGCGCCGGCCGGGCGTCTACCAGCATGACCTGCCGGATGATCTGACCACGGGTCGCCCCCATCGCGCGGGCTGCCTCGATCGGCCCGGAGCCGAGTTGATTGATGTTCTGTTCGACCAGTCGAGCGAAGTACGGGATGGCATTGACCGTCAGCGGAACGATAGCCGCCGCTGTGCCGACCGTGGTCCCCACCAGCAAACGGGTGAAGGGAATGATCGCGATCAGCAGGATCAAGAACGGGAATGACCGCACCGCATTCACCAAAGCCGATATCACCTTATGCAAGTGCGGTGAGGGCGAAATCCCGTCGGGCGCGTGGTTGACCAACCAAATTCCCAACGGAGTTCCGAGCAACACCGCAATCGGGATCGCGACCCCGATCATAACGAAGGTCTGCAACAGTGCTGTGGTGAGTTCGGGAAGGAGCTCGAGGATGCGTTCCATCTCACTCACCCACCTTCTGCAGTGCCAACTCCGCGGCCTCTTCCACCACGACAGGAACATCCGGGGGCGTACTCCGTCCCTTCTGTACCGAGATCCCTTCAGAAAGCAGGTAACGCCCGATCGCGGTCTGAGGCTGGAAGGTTGCGGCCCGCAGGTCATCGGTGGTGAATTGCTCCACGATCGAGCCATGCTCCATGACCGTCACGTCATCGGCCAGGGCTTTAATCACTTCCATTTCGTGGGTCACCAGCACAATGGTGATCCCCAGTTGAGCGTTAATATCAGCCAGATATTGCAAGACCGTGGCAGTAGTGAACGGATCCAATGCCGAGGTTGGCTCATCGCACAACAACACATTCGGCTGGGTGGCTAGCGCCCGCGCAATCGCAACACGCTGTTTTTGGCCGCCAGATAGCTGCGCCGGATAGGCCCTCGCCTTGTCCGCAAGATCCACCAAGTCGAGCGCTTCCAGCGCCCGCCGGCGACGCTCACGTCGGTCTTTCACCCCGGAAAACGTCAAAGACTGCTCGACATTGGCCAGCGCTGTGTGATTATTGACCAGGTTGAACCCCGGGAAGATCATCCCGATCTGATGGCGACGCTGACGCAGTTGCTCAGCGTTGAGCTGTGTCAGCTCCTCGCCATCGACCCACACCTGCCCGGCCGTGGGCCGTTCGAGCAGATTGATATTGCGCAACAGTGTGGATTTACCGGCCCCCGAAAAACCGATAATGCCATGGATCGAGCCCCGACGTATCTCAAGGCTGACGTTATCGACTGCGGTAATCTCACCACCTTTGAACGTTGTGGTGACGTGACGCAGAGAAATCATAGGAATCCTCCATCGTAGCTGGCATTGGCACCTTTGCCTCATATGGCGGGTTGCCTCGACGTCTTCGAGCCAGGTCTCTCGGTCGATCTGGATGGTTACCGGGCTAGTCTGACACACCACAATGAGGCTGTCATGACCGCTGTCACATACACGACTTCAGAGCTCGACGAGCCCGTTCAACCTCAATACAGACCCAGAGATGACTCCGTAAGACGCCACACTGCACGCTATCCACAGTCCCAATCGGCGGTCTTATCGTGTCCTCAGGAATCGATACTATGTTCTACATAACGATTGACAGAGCATAGTATCAAACAACTGATCGATGATGGGAGGTGTGCACGATGACGGTCACTGACTCACCGCGCGCCCGCCATCCATTGTCATTTTTGGATCTCGATGGCGTGGCCGGGGCCTCCATGGGAGATAAGGCCGCCGCTGCTCTGGTCTTGCTCAAATCGCTGGGGCAGGACCTGGCCGCATCGGACGCTTACGAGAAATTCGCTCGCTACACTCCCGAAACCGCGAGCGCAGACTGGAACTCGTCGCTCGCCTCCGCCCCGCAACAACATGACTCCACGCGGTTAGTGGAACCTGACAACTACTGGGACTCGTTGCCGGAAATAAACCATGTGGCAGAAGCCTTGCAGACTGCGTTGGCCGGGGCCCAGACGCTGTTGAGCGGTCATACCCAACGCGCCACGGCGTCCAGTGCCGATCAGCAGGATCTTTTGGGCGTTCCCGAGGGCGCTCGTGGTTACCGGGATGGCCGGAAGTACTTTACCGAGTCTGTCGGGATCGGAACTCGAGAAGCCAAACAACGCCAGCAACGCTCCGAATTCATCTCCGGCGGTCCACCACCGATCAGTGGCGGCCCCGAGATCCCACCGGAGTTTCCCGCAGCGACGAAGGCCTTCAGCATTGGGTCGATCAGCACAGAACACTTGGACCGGCTCATTCGCCTGGTCAATGATGTCAAGAAGTATGCCCGGAACACACATACTCCACCTGGTTTGATCGATCGACTGCTTGATGAGGTCGTGCCCCTGCTGGTCGAGCGCGCCGAGGAACTCAGCGTCAACGAGTTCAACACGCTCTGCAAGGAATGGCTACCCAAGATCTGCCACCACATTGATCAAGACGGCCCGGCACCCGAGGAGGTCGTCGACCCACAGCGGGGCCGGGAAGATTTTTGGGTCCGACCGCGTGAAGATGGTGGCCTTGATTTCGGTGGTACGGTGTACGGGTTGTCTGCCGAACTCCTCTCGACCATCGACCATGCTGCGAACAACTACGCTGCCCTGAAAAACAACGCCACCAACGAGGCTCAGGCGCAGACGCCACGCAATCCGCTGATCAAAGCAATCATGGCAAACTTCCCAGAGCTGAAACCCCACGATGTGATCAGTGTTGACGAGAACGGCACTGAGCAGGTGTACGCAGAGCACGATCTGCTCGACCGGAGAAGTCGCAATCAGCGTACGCTGAATGCACTGTTCGCGGTCCTCACCGCGGGACTCGGAGCAGGCCGTCAGAAGAACGCGCTCCCCTCCACCCGCGGTCAAGATACGAAGATGATCGTGACCATGGACTACGAAACCTTCAGCCATCAACTCTCCCGACGCTTCCAGCTCGATGAGGATCTCAGAAGGTCCACACTTCGAGATTGGTTGGTTGATGACCCCACCACTCGCGGACACAGATTCCGATCCGAAGGTCAATATTCTGCAACGATTCATCCCTCACGACTCAGAGCGATGGCCTGCCACGCCGGAATCATCCCGCAACTCATGGATGGCGATCACGAGGTCCTAGACATGGGACGGCAGCGACGCGATTTTTCCGCCGCTCAACACCGCTGCCTGGTGGCTCGAGACCGCGGGTGTGCCACACCGGGGTGCACTATGCCTCCAGCCTGGTGCCACGTCCACCACATCACAGAGTGGGAACACGGTGGCGAAACGGACATCGATAACGCGGTACTACTCTGTAGCGCCCACCATACCGATGTGCACACCGGTAAGTGGAGTATTGTCAGAGTCGACCGCGAGGGAGTGTGGTTCTCACCGGCTCCGTGGCTGAACCCTGATCCCACTCCCCGTCGAAACGTCAGGGCACACAGTTAAGATTTCAAAACTTTACTTACACTTTTTTCTAGCTCTTGATCAGCCTGTACGCCTGGTTCGAGAATCTCTGTGCTTATCGGTAGTCCCTTGGTTTTTACCGCTACTTTTATGGCCGAAATGAAAAGATCAGCTGTGTCATAAAGTCGCATCAAACTTGTTATACGAGTAGCACACTCGACCACGGTCTGGCAGTGTTTTGCTTGGTAAGCCCGGTGTAGCCTGACGAACAGCTCGGGTTCAACATTGGTCAACCCAGAAAGTATCCCGGCACCACCACTGACTCTATTGGTCAAATAGTACTCATCAAAACCCGATAGCACTGAAAAGTCATCCCGGGCTTTCGACACAGCTTGAATAACTTCCCTGGTATGCGAAGCAGAATCCACCGTATCTTTGATCCCCACAATATTTTGATATTTGCTCGCGAGACGGGTTACAAGCTCCGGGCCGAGGTCCGAACCAGTCCGGGCCGGAAAGTTATAGAGCATAACCGGCATGTGGACAGATTCAGCGACGGTAGCGAAAAACTTCTCAGCCGAGCATTCCGAAGGGCCGAAGTAGTACGGTGAAACCACAACTACTGCATCTGCACCATGTTCGCGCGAGAAATTCGATAATTCGATTACGTCTTCTTGGCGAGTAGCTCCGGTCCCCACTAACAGTTGGATCCTCGAATCAAGATGCTCAGCCAGAATAGCCACGGCTTCTTTCTTTTGCTCCAAGGTGAACCCGTAGAACTCACCAATAGAACCAAAGAGCAACACGCCGTCTATCCCAGCCTCAACTAGATGATCGAGGTGTCGTTTCCAGTTGTCAAAATCGAAGGAACCGTTTTGCAGCGGGGTAATTGACGGCGTATAGACTCCGTTAAACATTATCGCTCCTGACCAATTTGATAAGCGCGAAGCGCGTTGAAGGCGAAGACATCCTCGTCATCTTTAAAGACTGATCGGACAAAGCAGAAGTGCTCATCGAAGTCAGCTCGCACCGGGAAATTTGATGCGTAAAGCACTTTGAACTTCCCGAACGTTTCGGCAACATAGTCCACTACTTCCTTCTGCACCGGGTCATCGCCGGAGATCTTGACATAGCAGCTAGGCAACTGGGCCAAATCCCGCAACGCAGCTCGTGATTCAGGGGTCAAATCGGTGACATTGCCCAGGTGATCCAAAACGAGCTGTGCTTCAGGAACCTTAGCCAGGGCTCGGGCTATATCCGTGATGTCTTCGCCTCTGCATGTGACATCAAAGGGCAGAGGCAGAGAGCGCAGACCTTCTATAAAACTCTGTTCCATCACTCTTCCAGAAGGAGCAGTGTGAAGCGGCTCTCGAATGCCGGTAGCGTGGACAGGCACCCTCATCCACGGGCTTAGTTGAGATCGCAAAACCCGTCCGAGGATTTGTGGTCTCTGACGTTCGTAGACCAACTGATCTTCCTGTTCTGGATCATCTTGATCAATTTCAACGTAGACCCCACCGAGAAACTCGACGTCATCATACTTGTCATATTCAGCCCGAAGATCCTCGAACCGGTACGTTCGGTTCAGTCTGTCGCTCAGCCACGGGATCGACTGAACATTCGGATCCCACTGGTGAAAATGGGCGTCAATGACCTTCATACAACCACCCCTTTGGTCAAGATCAAATTGGCATACTGCGCGACTTCGCCCGTAGCCACCACTGCATAAGCCTGCTGAGCCTGCTCATAGAAGTCGAAGCGGTTCAAAAACCCAATATTCTCCTCGTTTAGGAGCTCGATATAATCGTTCCAGATAGGCGTTTCTACCCGATCTCCAGCCACGACTTCCATAAGCGTAACGGGTTTCTCAATGTAGGTATCTAACGGGATCAGCTCAAGAACTGCCTTGACTAGCCGTAAAGTCCCGTGGCCATCAGCACGCACAATCCGCTGCCCGATGGAAGTCGCGGGAAAGTGCGCGTCCGCAAGCACAATTGTGTCCCCGTGGCCCATTTCAGCAAGGACCTTAAGAAGTTCCGGCGAAATGACCGAGTCAATTCCCTTGAGCATTGTCCTAACTCACTTTCTGGTGGTAGCCGATTCGAGAACCGGAAATGCCGTACCAAACCAGGTAGGCAAAGCCAATCAGAGACACAAATAGCGAAGCTTCCAAACCGAAAGCGTCTTGGACGAAACCCAACAGGAGCGGGATAACTGCTCCACCGCCAATAGTCATCGTGAGTATCGCTGCACCGTTCTTCGCCGCGGCTCCATCAATGCCACGCAGTGCCAACGCGTAAATAGTTGGGAAGCCAATCGACATAAAGAAGTAAAGCACCATAAACGCGATCACTGAGATGGGCCCGAGTCCAAGTGCCGCTAAGAACATCATCGCAAAACCAGCACTGAAATAGATGGCAAGAACTTTTCCAGATTCAACGTATTTGAAAACTGGCGCCGTGGCGAAGCGCCCCAACGCGAAGAGCACAGTCAGAACTGCCAAAAGGGTAGAAGCCACTCCGGCGTTGATCCCGTCCCACTGCTGCTGAGCAAAGGTCGAAAACACTGAAAATCCAAGAGTTTGCAACCCCACGTAAACGAACAAGGCAACTACACCAAAGGTGAAGTAGGGCCTAAAGAACACCGCTCCAAACCTCGCCGAATTAGCCATCCCCACATCATCGCCTGCGGGTGTGGGGAGTTTGGCGAAGACGAATACCAGCAACACGGCAAGCACAACAATACCGATGACCGTATAGATCAGTGCGGTCTGCCCCATAAAAGTATCCCGGGCTTCCTGGAAGCCGGGGTCGCCGGCGGTTACCGTCTCACCCAGGATCAGGCCAAGCAACAAGGGGCCAATGACCTGACCAATACCGTTAAACCCCTGGGCGATGTTCATCCGCGTCGACGCAGTACTTTCACCCCCAATCTTGGTCATATACGGGTTGCAGTTAGCTTCCAGCGCAGCGGCCCCCAGAGCAATAACGAACATCGCTATAAGAAATATCCAGTAGGACAATGTAGAAGTCGCAGGGATAGTCAGCGCCGCACCGAGAACAAAAAATACGAGCCCGACAATCATGCCACCCTTATACCCATGCCGTTTCGCCACCATTGTTGCTGGGATCGCCATCACGAAATATGCCCCGAAATAAGCGACCTGCAAGAGCGAAGACTCCGCACCGGAAAGTTGAAGATAGGTGGCAAACGGGTCACGGATGCCATTGACGAGGTTCATGGTCAAACCCCAGATAAAGAAGAGGGCAGTAACCAAGATAATGGCCGTGCGGACGGCCGAGGTTTTTCGTCCGGTATTTTCCGCAGACATGATGGCTCCTAATTCAGCGCGCGGTCGAGATGAACGTACCCACCGTCAACGTAAATCTGCTGACCTGTGGTGTGGCTGGACAGTGGTGAGAGCAAGAAAACACCCATATCAGCGATTTCTTTCGGAGTCGTCATCCGCTTTTCCAAGGGGATGTTTTCGGTGATCTCCTCAAGTCGCGCTTGTTGTTCGGCTTCTGCCCCGAAAGTTTTAATCCAATTGGCATACATCGGGGTCCAGGCTTCTGCAACCACAATCGCATTAGCACGTACCGAGTCCTTCGCAAGGGCGGCCGCCCACTCGCGTGTCAGACCAAGGATCGCACCTTTCGCGGCCGCATAGGCGGACGTCTTTCCCTGACCCGTTACCGCGGTTTTGGACGTGATATTTAGAATGGACCCCTTAGATTCGCGCAAGTAATTCACCGAGGCATGCACGGTTTCGTAGTAATGGGTGAGATTGCCGTGCAGAGACTTCTCGAATTCTTCCCAAGTGGTGCTATCTAGATCCAGGTTGTCATTTGTCCCAGCGTTATTGACCACTCCGGCCAGGACACCGTACTTCCGGTAGACTTCATCAACGATCGGTGCAATTTGCTCCGTATTGTTTAGGTCAACCGTGTAATATTCATAGGTAGCGCCTAGATCACTCATTGAAGCGGTAAAATCCTCATCGGCTTCCGAACGGTTCAAGACGACGGGTATAGCACCTTCACGTGCCAGAGATTCAGTGATGGCCCGTCCAATGCCATGTTTACCACCGGTAACAATTATGGGTTTTTCTGCTAGTTTCAGATCCACGATAGGTCTCCTTATTGCTGGTTTAGAAGTCGCTGCGACGCGGCGTCAAAGGTATATGCCGTGATTGATTCAGGCTTCATTTCGCTCGACGCGCCTGGAGTTCTGGGAGCCACATAATGGCCCTGACGAATTTCGGTGGGAGTCACAAAATGCTCGTGTAGGTTATCGACATATTCGATGAATCGGTTTTCTTTAGTCGCCGAAACGGCGATATAGTCAAACATTGACATGTGAGCCACCAACTCGCATAGCCCTACACCGCCAGCATGGGGGCAAACGCGAACTCCGTACTTAGCGGCCAATAGCAAGATCGCTATGTTCTCATTCGGTCCGGCTACCCGAGTGGCATCCATCTGATAAACGTCTAGAGCACCCGAAGTAATGAACTGCTTGGCGATGATCCGGTTCTGCATTTGTTCACCGGTCGCGACTGGGATAGGGGTAATGGCCTCACGTATCGCACGATGCCCGAGAATATCGTCCGGGCTGGTCGGCTCTTCTACCCATGCTAAATCGTAATCTTGAAGCTGGTTGATCCACTCAATTGCTTCGGGAACATCCCAAACTTGGTTGGCATCGACCGCTAGTTTCACGTCCGGCCCCACAGCCTCACGAGCGAGAGCAAGTCGTCGCCAGTCATCTTCCACGCTGCCACCGACTTTGAGCTTAATCTGACCGAAACCGTGGTCCTTAACGGCCTCTTGACACAAGCCCACCATCTTCTCGTCTGAGTAGCCCAACCACCCCGGAGCTGTCGAGTATCCCGGGTAACCATTGGCTAAGAGGTCAGCTTTGCGCTCGGCACGAGTGGGCTCAGCACATCGCAGTATGTCGAGAGCTTCATTGCGAGTGATGGCATCTGATAAATAACGAAAGTCCACCAGATCGACGAGTTGCTCTGGTGTCATGTCCGCAAGCAATTCCCAGAGCGGTTTCTTCTCTCGCTTGGCTTTAAGGTCCCAGAGGGCGGTGAGCATCGCTCCAATGGCCATGTGCTCCACGCCTTTTTCCGGACCAAGCCAGCGGAGCTGAGAATCGTTTATAAACATTTGAGATGTCGCACCCATATCTGCCAGTAGCGCGTCCACCTCGGAGCCGACAACATAGTGTTTCAGCGAATCAATCGCTGCGACAACCACGTCGTTTCCGCGACCAATAGTGAACACAAACCCATGGCCGGTCTCCCCGGCGTCAGTTTCGACAGTGAGATAGGCCACCGAGTAATCCGGATCGGGGTTCATCGCGTCAGAACCATCGAGAAAATCGGAGGTTGGAAAACGCACGTCACTTGTGCGCGCTTGGGTAATCAGGCTCATGTCATACTCCCCATTGAGTTCCATCAGATGAAACTAAGTTTCATATTTTGTTTTGTACTATTGAGCCTAGTTTCACCGATCTCCCAGCACAAGGATTTGTCTCCTATGGAGCCTGTGACCGCCACCGACAAAACTCTGATGGTGCTACGTTCTGCTATCACTCATCGACGTTTCACCGATATCGTTGAAGATACTGGTCTAGCGAAAGCCACCGTGCATCGGATCCTGCAGAAACTACTGAGCTACGGTTTCTTAACCTTCGACGAGCAATATTTTCCAGGGCCAGCAATGTTATCGATGGCATCCGAAGCTTTTGACGCGATCGATATTTCCGCAGTAGCCACACCGGTTATCCATCGTCTAGCGCACGAGACCGGGTTTACGGTACATGTGGGAGCTCGTAACGATAATGAGGCCATATATGTGGCTATCGACAACGGTCGAATGCCCTACAGACTCCCTTCCCATGTTGGTGATCGCCTGTCGCTACATTCCACCTCGATCGGCAAGGTGCTACTGGCAACCTCCAGCCCAGAATATGTGGCTGATTACGCCGACCACCCAGGTCTAAACGCCAAGACTCCCCGGACAATTACAAACTTGACGGCGTTAACCAAAGAGCTGGATCGGGTGCGCGAACAGGGGTACGCCCTCGACGATGAAGAGAATGTGCCGGGCATTCGTTGCGTCGGGGCACCCGTGACCAACTACTTGGGACAAGTTTCTCATGCGGTTTCGGTGACCACCTTGGCCATGGAAAACGTCAACATGCATGGACTTGCCGATGAAGTCGTTAGGGCTGCGACAGAGATTTCCTATCGGCTTGGATCTTAGCCAGCATCAGTGGAGGCCAAGATCTGCTCCAGGTCGCCGTCGGTATAGAGCGGAACCTGGAAAACCGGGGAGAATGTCTCGGTGATGCGCTGAGCCCATACTGCTTCACGCTCCCGGCGCTCGGCAAAAACTCCCTCGGATCCGGCCGGCGTTCGGCGATTAATCATCACCGCGGCGACAGGGATGCGACTGGATCGCAGTTGATCGGTCAGCTCCAGCGTTTCCTGAACCGGAAGTCGCTCAGCGGCGGTGACCGGGATGAAGCTACACCGGGCAGAATCAGTCAGCAATCGATGGAAGTTCTCTAGCAACTCTTTGCGCCGATACAAGGCGGCGCGGATTGCGGCATTGCGCTCGTCGGCGGGAGTGGTGCCTTCGGGTTGGTCAGGACCGGGCAATGCATTTAGGGCCGCGACGTAGTTCTCGGATTTCCGGCGCCGCGACAGCATGGCCTCAGCCCAGGTGGTCATGGTTTCGGGAAGTTCCAGCAGCCGGAGCGTATGACCGGTCGGGGCGGTATCAAAAATCACCAGATCCCAGTCCGGGCTCAAGCTCAGTTGGGCCATATGCTCCAACAGCGCAGCCTCGTGAGCACCCGGCGAGGCGGTGGCGGCCCGGAAATACCGGGTGACCTCGCCGTGCAAATGCGGGGGCATCATGCCTCGGACCGTCTCGGCCACGGTATCAAAATGCTCAGCGGCAACCCGTTGCGGATCGGCTTCAAGTACCCAAAGGTTGTCGTGTAATCGTTCGGGCTGATCCGAAAACTGCCGCTCAAACAGGTGCCCGAGGTTATGTGCAGGGTCGGTCGAGACCAACAGAAGACGAGCGTCAGGGCGAGCACGAGCCACGGCCAGTGCGGCGGTGGCAGACAACGTGGTTTTACCGACTCCACCTTTCCCACCAAAGAGCACGACGGATCGGTTGCCGATCACCTGGGTGAGGAACTGGTTTAGCAGCACCGTAGTCCTTCCACCGGGGAGCGTTCCATTCCCATGCGTCGGTGCCAGTCGTGGAAGTTCTCGTACAGCACGGGCATCAGCTCAGCCGTGTAGTAAGTGGCCGGATTGGGAATACCTAATGCTTCGGAGAAAACCATCATCATCAGCAGGTCATCCTCGTCGCGGGCGGATCGTGCGAAGGTCTGACGATAAGGCCCGGCGTAGAACTCATGGAGTCCGGCGGCGAGTGCGGCAAATTTGTCCCGGACCCACCGCCAGCGTGCCGTAGCCATTAGACCTTGGCCTGCGCGTTGGCCTCGAGATCATCGTGCTCGGTATCAAGATCCAGCGGTTCGTTCCGGGTGGTGATGTAGGCCCGCACCGCGGTGATGATCACCAACAGCGAGGCGACCAGGATGATGATATCCAGCACCAGGAGCAACCAATTTTCCTCTCGGTAGAACTGGCCCAGCTGAATGATCAGCGCGTAGACAGAGACCACCAGCACATAGACCAATGGGATCACCACCGGCCAGATCGGACGCTTCAGGCGTGCCAGGATGATGGTCAAGACCGACAGGGTGAGGGCAGCCATCAGCTGGTTGGTAGTACCGAACAGCGGCCAGATGATCATGCCACCTTCGCCATCCGCACCGGCCGAGAAAGCCAGTCCCATGGTCACCAGCATCACGATCAAGGTGGCCACGAACGGATTGAGCTTCAGTCCCATGGTCTGACCAATTTCAGCGACCACGAAACGTTGCAACCGGACACCGGTATCCATGGTGGTGGCGGCGAACAGCACGGCCATGGTGGCCAGGATCGTGGCCGACAGTGACGGCGGGATGCCCAATCCCATGTTCAGAATGTTGCCACCGGCTTCCACAAAGGCTGGGGCGCCACCGGCGTTGAACTCCGAGTAGACCTCTTTCCAATCCGCCAAGGCTTGGAAACCTGAGGTGGTAGCGATGATGGTTCCCAGGGCGAGCAAGCCTTCGCCCACCGCACCGAAGTAGCCCACGAACCGCGCATCGGATTCCTTATCGAGCTGTTTGGACGAGGTACCCGAGGAGACGATGCCGTGGAAACCAGAGATCGCCCCACAGGCAATCGTGACGAACAACAACGGGAAGATTCCCGGAGTGCCCTCGGGAAGGTCTTGGTTCACCGCGGGAGCCACCACGGTGGGGTTCGAGATCAAGATGGCACCGTAGAGTAGGGCCAGACCGACGAAGAGTTGCAGACCGTTGATGTAGTCACGCGGCTGCAACAGCATCCACACGGGAAGCACCGAGGCGATCCCGGCGTAGATGAACAGCACCACAATCCAGAACGCACTAGCGGACAGGCCCATGATGGTCTCGGGCAGTTCAACGGGGTACCGGTCGCCAAGGATCATCAAGCCGTAGAGGACGACCACACCGATCACCGATACGAGCGGCAGGTTCCACTTCCACTTATAGATGGCCTGACCGATCAGCAGCGCTACCACGATCGCACCCCAGGTGGGGATCACGGCGGTTGGGGTGGAGACCAGCAATCCGGAGATGACCACTGCAAAGGCGGCGTTGACCATCAGCAGGAGCAAGAAGATGACCACCAGGAACAGGTTTCGCCCGTGCGTTCCGATGTAACGGCCGGACAGGGTTCCGATGGAACGGCCTTTGTGCCGGCTGGAGGCCCACAGAGCACCCAGGTCGTGCATGCCGGCGAAGAAGATGGTGCCGAGGGTCACCCAAAGGAACGCCGGAGCCCAACCCCAGATCACCGCGACCGCGGGACCAACGATCGGGGCCGCACCGGCCACCGAGGTGAAGTGGTGGCCCCACAGCACATATTTATTGGTGGGAACGAAGTCCACCCCGTCACGGAACTGGTGAGCCGGCGTGAGGTAGGTGGAGGAAAGCTTGTAGACCTTTTGCGAGAGGAATTTCGAATAGAGAAAATAGCCCAGCAGGATCATAGCGACCCCGACCACGGCCAGGATGAGTGAGTTCATGATGTCCTCAGGTGTGAGATGGAATACTGCCGAAAGCGTACTACATCACAGCAGATTTTTACTTTTGAAGGCTAGTAGATGACGCCCGTGGTCAACCACTGTGTGACACTGTTTAAAATTGAGGACATGCGCTGCGACTACTTCGACAAGGGGCTGTGCCGGTCGTGCACCTGGATGAATATCCCGTATACGGTGCAGTTGTCCGAAAAGGTCTCCACAGTGCGCTCCTACCTTGACCCAATCCTGACCAGTCGGGATAGCAACCTCGACGACTTCTGGACGGCGCCGGTGTGCTCACCGGAGGAAGGGTTCCGCAATAAGGCCAAGATGGTCGTGACCGGATCTGCCCACGAACCGAATCTCGGAATTCTGGATCCGGATCAGCATCCGAAGCATCACGATGGCACCGGGGTGGATCTGTCCGAGTGCCCGCTGTACGAGCCAGCGATCATAGCGAGTTTTGAGCCGATCCGCCGACTGATCATAGCCGCCGGGATCGAGCCGTATCAGATGCCCACGCGTCGTGGCGAGCTCAAGCACGTGATCATCACGGTTTCACCGCAACAACAGCTGATGATCCGGTTCGTGTTGCGCTCCACCGAACAACTCGCCCCGTTGCGCGAGCATCTGCCAGCACTCCAAGACGAGCTGGCACGGCGCCAGGCCCCGGCCCGGGTGATCACCGCCAATATTTTGCCCCAGCATCAGGCGTTGCTGGAAGGCGACGAGGAGATCCACCTGGCCGGGGATCAGACGCTGACGATGTTGCTCAACGGGGTGCCCTTGCGGTTACGCCCGCAAGGGTTTTTCCAAACCAACACCGTCATTGCTGCCGAGCTATATCACCGCGCGGCCACATGGATCGCTGAGTTGCCGGAGATCCGTGTGGTGTGGGATCTATATGCCGGAGTGGGCGGTTTTGGGTTAACCCTGGCCGACACAGCGCGTCGGGCCGGCACCCCGTTGCGGGTGTGGGGCATGGAGAGCTCACCGCAAGCGATCACCGCTGGGAATCAGACGGTGGCCGATCTGGGGCTAGCGGACACCGTGCAGTTCCGGGCCGGGGATGCCACCAGACTGGCAACGGCCGAGGAACGGCCAGATCTGGTGGTGGTCAATCCGCCCCGACGCGGGATCGGAGCCGAGCTTGCCAGCTGGTTGAACACCCACACCGATCACGTGCTCTACTCCAGTTGTCACCCCAAGACCTTGGCGACCGATCTGGAGTATCTGCCGGACTTCACGCCGGTACGGGGCACCGTGCTCGATATGTTCCCCCAAACCGCCCACTGCGAAACGCTGGTGTTACTGAGTCGTTGCGGTTAGCTCGGGTTGATGATGCGACCCCAGGAGCCCTTATTGCCCCAAATGTTCTGTCGCATTCCTTCCAGTTGCAGAATCTGGGAGTGGTCGACGAATAGGTTGACCTCGTTACCGTAATTCTTCAGGTACCACTCGAACACCAGCGGGTCGGCGGCCTCGAACATCACGTTCTCCTGACCGAGACCGTTCATGATGGAAGCGGCCACACCGGTATTCCATTCGGCGACGTTCTCGGTGATCCCTTCGGATTCGATCATGATGATCTCGGCGCCAGCCTCGAGGGCGGCCTTGCCGCGATCAATCAGGTCACCGACATCCTTGGCACCTTCAGCAGCGAGTTCGGATTCGGCGGAGTCACCACCGGAACCGATCTGAATGCCCAGTTCGGGCTTGGGTTTCAGCCCAGCGTTCGCCACGCGTTCCACCAGTCGCTGCAACCCCGAGGTGGGGAGCATAATGAACCCGGTGGAAATCTCGATGACGTCCATACCGAGGTCCTTGGCCCGTTTCAGGTATTCGTCCACGGCCTCGTCGCCGTAACGCAAGACGGTCTCGATCCAGCCTCCCGAGGAGACATAGGCGTCACCGTGGTGGGCGATCTCGTTGATGGCCTTGACTTGTTCGTCGGGAATCAGCGCGAAAGAACCACCGGCCCACTTAATGCCGTCAATCCACTGCCCGGCCACGTCGAAGACATCCTGCATATGCCGGGTGCCGTAGGTCGAGTAGTGTGGCGCTCGAATCTCGGTCATACCGATGGTGCGCGGCTTGGCGGGACGGTGAGCGCGCGGGACAAAGTTCATCGAGACATCGAAAGGAATCTCGTTCGACATCTGAACCTCTCTTTCTTCTTAGCGGTTCACCTGAGCCAGAAGCTCAGTCAGGTCTGCAATCGGGCGGTTGTCGAGATCGTAAATGACTTCCACCATGTGGTCGCGCCAGTCTTCGGTGGTGAAGGGGCTAACGAGCGCGTCGAACTTGGCGCGTTCGTCTTGCCAGTTCATCGGATCATCGTGAAAGCCCGGGTAAGACCGTTTTTCGGCGTTGAGCACCGTGCCGTCCTGTAGCGTGACGGTCAGCTCAGCGGGCATATGCTGTGGAAACTGCGCGGAAAACTCGGGATCTTCGGCAATCTCGACCTTGGTCATCAGCGACTGCACATCATCAGCCACAATGCGCTCGGGGCTGTATTGTGCCGGAGTGAGCTCTCCATCGAGGAGCACGCAAGCCAGCATCCACGGCAGGGAGTGATCGGCTTCTTCCTTGGTGCGGATGGTGCGTTTATCGCCTTCTTCACCCCCACCAATAATGTTCCAGGCGACGTCGAAGGTCTTCAGCTTCACGCTGGCGATCGCTGTGGGGTCGAAATCGTGCTGGGCGCGCATATCTTGAGCGGCTTCCAGGGCCGACTGCGAGTGGATCTCGGCATTGTGTTTTTTGATGATGGTCTCTGTGACCTTCTCGAGATCTTCGGCGGACCAGGAGATCTGGAAATCTCCAGCGATGGAGTCCTTGAAGCCCTTATTGCCCTCAAAGACCTCGGCGGGTCCGGTAATGCCACGTTGGGCCAGCAAGGCCGCCCAGGTCGCTGCCTGTGCCACGTGGGCGTAGGCCAGGCCCTTCCAGTGCGATAAATCCCCGGTGCGGGTCACGCGCAACGCATTATTCGCCGTGCCGGCAATGGCCATCGCATGGGCAGCTTGATCGGCGGTGAGTCCCAAGGCCTTCGCGACGCCAGCGGCCGCGGCATAGCTACCCTGGGTGGTGTGGTCGAAGCCGCGATCGCGCACCGGAGCGACGTCGGAGAGTCGCGTGTGGACCTGAATCGCCACCGCGAAAGCGTCCAGGAAGGTTTTGCCACTGGCCCCGGCCAGTTCGGCGGCTGCCAGCACAGCCCCCATGTTGTCACTGGGGTGGTTGGTTTCCTTCGGCGCTAAGTAGGCATCCATGAAGTCCAAGTAGCGTGAGAGTGCCGAGTTGTAAAAGGCGGCTTTCTCGGCGGTGGTACGTCCGCCACCGATCAGCGTGGCCTGTTCGGAGCCACCCTGCTCGTCCACCAGCTCGCGGATCGCCACGAGGGGCTCGGCGTTCAAGGCACCAATAGCAACGGCAATGGTGTCCATGACACGAATCTTGAGTTGTTTCACAGCGTGTTCGGACATCGTGGCTGAATCGGCCGCGACCACAAATTCAGCCAAATCCTGAATCTCGGTCATGATGTCCCTCCTCTCCAAAACCGTTGACACTTTGGAGTGTAGGGCACGCCCACTAATTACGCAACACCTATGTGCGGTAATTGACATCAGTTTACCTAAGAGTAATGTCGAAACGTCGGTCGGCCAGATACGAATGGCGCTGTCGGCAGGCGGTCAGCCGGTCACGATCGATCTCCACCACCAGGATGGTGGGGTCCCGCGTTGCGGTGGCGACAACCTCCCCGGTTGGCGCCAGCACGCGGGACAGTCCGCCATACTCGTGCTGGGTATCGGACCCGCAATAGTTGGCGTAGGCCAGATACACCTGATTTTCCAGAGCGCGGGCCGGCAACAGCAGGTGTTGCACCTGGTCGTAGTCGATCATGTTCGCGGTAGGCACCACGATCAGATCCGCCCCGGCCACCGCGAGCGCGCGGGCAGTTTCGGGGAATTCGATGTCATAACAGATCGCCACCCCGATCTGCCAGCCCCGCCAGGAGACCACCTGAGGCGGCCGCCTGGGCGGAGGGTCGAACTGGTCGGCGTCGAGCTGGCCGAAGTAGTGGATCTTGCGCTGATCGAGCAACCGCGTCCCAGCCTGATCGAGAACCCCGACCGTGTTGAACACGGTCGCCCCGTTGCGTTCGGGGTAACCGTAAGCGATGGCCAGGTGGTAGCGGGTCGCCATCTCGGCGACCTCACGGTGATAGGACCCGGCCAGCTCGAGGATGCGCTGCCGGCCAATCACGTAGCCGGTGAGAAACATTTCGGGCAACACCAACAGCTCAGCTGAGCAGTCATGCGCCCGGCGAGCGAGCTGGTCCAGCCGGCGCAGATTGGCAGGCGGGTCCCCGTCGAGCGGTGGCACTTGGGCGATGGCGAGTCTCATGGCGCCAGCTCAAGGGGTCCGAATTGCTCGTACAGGTCACCGGGTCCGGGATTGGCCGGATCGGTGGTACCGCCGAAGTGGTGAAGTACACCCCAGACCGCGTTCAGCCCGGTCTGTACCGCGCCTTCGGCCCACGCGGGCGTAAAGGACACGCTGTCTCCGGCGAGGAAGATCCCGCGCTGACTAGCGGGCAGATCGTCCTGGACGAAGTGACCGTACATGCGGTGGTTGTACCGGTAGTGGCCCGGTAACGCCCCTTTGAACGCGCCCAAGAAGTAGGGGTTGGCTTCCCAGGAGACGGTCACCGGCTCGCCGATAATGTGACTGCGGATATCGACGGTGGGATAGATCTTCTCCAGGGCTCCTAGCGCCAGCTCGGCACGCTTCTCTGGGTCGTAGGGTAGCATTTTCAGCGCATCCGACATCCACGAGTAGGTCAAACAGATCACCCCGGGCTGATCGTCGCCGTGATCGAACAGGTAAGTCCCACGGGTGATGCGGTCGGTGAGCGTCATGCTCATCACATCCTGGCCGGTGGCGGGGTCCTGGTCTTTCCAGAAGGGGCGATCGACGGGCACGAAAGTTTTCGAGGACTGCATATACCGAGTCCGATCCAAGGCCATCCACATCTCTTGGGAGAACAGGTCTTCAGCGCAGTCGATCTCAGTGGTCAGGAGCCAGGATTGGCAGGTCACCACCACCGCGTCGTAATGCTGAGCGCTCCCGGTGGCTTCGGTGACCACAATCTGCTCGCCATCGCGGTAAAGCCCCGACACCGCACCCCGTGGCTGGCGGTTGTCGTGGAGCGCGGCCAGACTGGTGCCCTGAGACCAGTGCACCGGGTCGATCAGACCGCGTTCCCACAGACGCCGAGGCAGTTGTTCGGAGCCGCCGATCACCAGATGCTGATGTGAGTCGCATTCGGTGAGCACCACGCGCAGAATTTCGAGCATGGAGTTGGCGAAGTCCGAGTCCCAGCCCCCGGTCCCGAAGCCAACTTGACCGAAGACTTCTCGGTGCCGGTAGGACAGGCGGGAAAATTCCTCGGATTCGGTCACGAACTCGTAGAAGCTCTTATCGTCCCAGGCGGCCACGATCTGGTTCCACGCCGCTTTCAGCCCGGTGGCGTCTTGGCGCTTGATGGCCTCCTGCAGGCTCGTGAGCCCGAATTCTCGCTCCAGGGCGGCATCCCAGGCTTCGGCTACTTCGGCAAAGAACGGGGGGAGATCCTCCAGACTGCGCGCGTACCAGGTGTCACCACCCAAATCGATCACGGTACTACCGGCGGCCTCGGTGAGCGGGTTGGGGAAGGGCTTGGTCTCCAATCCGACCAGATTCAGATAGTGAAACAGCGTGGTGGAAGAGACCGGGAAGCGCATGCCACCCAGCTCGGCAATGATGGCGGAATGATCTCGCCCGGCGTGTTCTGCCGTGAAGGTGAAGGGCTCGGAACGTAGCCGTCCGCCGAGACGTTCGGCCTCGTAGACCACGGGTTTCAGTCCCAGTCGCATCAGCTCATAGGCGGCCACGAGCCCGGAGATGCCGGCGCCAATAACCGCCACCTCGGTGCCAAGTGCGTGATCGGGAAGGCGACCGATGTGTTGGCCTGCGGTGAGCCAGTGCCGGTAGTCGAAGGGGAAATCGGGGCCGAAGATGGTAACAGCGTGGGTGTGCGCCATTGATACTCCTTGAATAGCAACCAGTGTGACTCACCTTACATGAGCTTTCAGGCGCTACAGTAGAGGCATGGAACATCAGGCAGTTTTCGTCCACGGGCTCGGGCAATCGGCGGCCAGTTGGGAGCCCGTGGTCGAGCACGTCACCGGCGCGGTGGCCTACGATGTGCGTGGCTTTGGACAGGCCCCGCTGGGTGAGGCCGACGGGACCCTGGCGCAATTGGGCCAGGATCTCATCGAGGTGATGGAAGCCACCCAGGCGCGCACTGCCGTGGGTTTTTCACTGGGCGGGATGATCGTGTTGTGGGCAGCGGCCCACCGTCCGGAACTGTTTGAGAAGATCGTGGTGTTGGGGACCTCGTCGGTGGTGGGCTCGCGGGCCGCGGAGTACTACCGGCAACGGGCTGAGCTAGTGGATCATCCCGAGGAGTTTTTCGAGATGCTGGCCCAAGATACCCGGGATATGGTCTATCAGGATACCGTTGACGTCGATGAGCTCACCGCGCAACGGGTCGAGGATATTGGCCAGGGTGCCGGCTTTGCCAATGCCGCCCGGGCGGTGGCGTCGGTGGGCTCGAGTCTGCACGATGACTTGGGGAAGATTACCGCTGAGATCCACGTGATCAGCGGTGCCAACGACCAGCTGTGTTCGCCGAAAGCCACCGAGATCCTGCTGGAGGCCCTGCCACAGGCCGAACACACCGTGATCGAGCAGGCCGGTCACCTGATGCTGATCGACCAGCCTGAAGCCACCCTGCAGGCCCTTGATGTGGCCTTGGGCTATGCCTCAGCGCGTTGACGGTACTGGTTGAGACCGAACAGAATGTGTGTTCGCATCGCTGATTCAGCCCACGCACGGTCGTGATGTTCCAAAGCTTGAATGATGTCCTCGTGCTGACACATGCTACGTTCACTTGCTTTAGGCCCATAGCTCGCCATCACACGATGAAGTAGCAACGGGATGACAAGATTCTCAGCAGCCGAGGCGAGCGGGTGATCGGCTCGCACCGTGATAATCTCGCGGTGGAATACTCCGTTGAGCTGAGCGCGCTCGGCACCACGAGCGGCCCGCATTTGGGCGGAGAGTTCTGTCAACCGGGCCAGCTGGGGTTTTTCGATCGCCTCGGCCACCAGACCGGTAACAAAAGATTCGACCAGGGCACGGGACTCGTAGATCTCAACGACATCTTCCGCGGTATATTGCCGGACTTGGGCACCACGGTTGGGATGGTAAACAACCACGCCGGTGCTGGCGAGTTTGGCTATACCGTTGCGTATCGGGGTGCGGGAAACCCCGAGACGGGCGGCAAGATCTGCTTCGCGTAACCAGTCACCTGGGTGGATCTCGCCGTCCAGGATCAGTTGCATGATCTGGTCTTCCATTAGTCCCAGCTCGCTTCCGCGAGGTCGTTGCGGG
The DNA here is from genome assembly GCF_003185945.1 of Auritidibacter sp. NML120636. Taxonomy (NCBI): domain Bacteria; kingdom Bacillati; phylum Actinomycetota; class Actinomycetes; order Micrococcales; family Micrococcaceae; genus Auritidibacter; species Auritidibacter sp. NML120636. The sequence continues at coordinate 4,023 of NZ_QHLO01000012.1, read as the reverse complement.
TGCCACCGCGGAGCACGAAGGAACTAGGTGGGAAGCCCGTCCAGCCCACCACGTCAGTGGCGAGGGCGCGGAGGTCCTCGAGGTTGAGGCCGGTGGCGATCCCCGTGGACTCCAAAAAGTGCACAAGATCTTCGGTGGCCATATTGCCTAACACGACGGGGTCGCCGGGGAACCACATGTCCCCGCCCAGGGCGGCCACGCTGGTTTCCAACCAGTCTGCCCCGGCAGCCAGGGCTGCGAGCGCATTGGCCGGGGCCACACCGTTGCGGTTGTGCAGGTGGGTTCCGAAGCTCACGTGAGGATCCTGGGTGCGGGCCTGAACCAGTCCAGCATAGACTTCGCCGGGGTGTTCTTCACCGGTGGTGTTGGCCAGGTAGATCTTGTCCACCCCCAGGTCCACGGCGGCGCGGATCACCCGGTGTCGCATCGACGCGGAGACCGCACCGTAACAGGGTGAGAAGTAGGCGCAGGCCACCGCGACAATCAAACGTTTGCCGGCTTGGTCGACCACCCGCGCCATCGCCGGGAGCTGGTCGAGGAGTTGGTCGGTGGTGGCCGATTGGTTCTTGAGCGCCATACCGTCTTCGGCCGGAATCACCACCGCGATTTCCTCCAGTGAGGTCTCCACCGCGCGCTGGGCGCCCTTGAGGTTCGGGGCCAGCCCACGCAGGGTGACGTTCTTACGCCACGGGAGTTGGTCGAGTTCTGCGACCAGTTGGGTGGCATCGGCCAATTGGGGTAGCACTTTGGGATGGGCAAACGAACAGACTTCTAGCTCGCTGCAACCGGCTGCCACTAAGCGGTCGGCGATCTCGACTTTCCGAGTGGTCTCTAACGGATCCGCCACCGCTTGCAGACCATCGCGTAAGCCGACGTCAACGATTCTGGCTCTCTCGGGGAGGTTCCAGTCATTCGCCAAGGTGCCAGCCATTAGCGGATCACCCCCGCAGCACGCAGCTGATCTTGCCGCTGGGCGTCGTATCCGAGATCAGTCAAGATCTCTGCGGTGTGCTTGCCCAGCACCGGACCGGACCACCGCACCCGGGTATCGGTCCGTGACAGCCGCGGGAACGCGTTGTGCATGTGGAGTGAGCCGTGCTGTTCCGAATCCACGGCGATAATGGACTCGCGGGCGATGAACTGTGGGTCAGTGACCATATCTCGAGGTCGGAAGATCTTGCCCACCGGCACTGAGTGCGCCTGGAGTAGCTCAGTGAGTTCTTGCGAGGTTTTGGTCATCGAGAATTCGGCAATCAGTTCATCAAGTTCGGCCTGATGTTCTCCGCGGGCATAGTGGTTCGCGTACCGGGGATCCTCGGCGAGTTCGGGTCGGCCCATGGCTGCCGCCAGACGCGCGAAGACCGTGTCCTGATTGGCGGCAATGATCATCCACTCCCCCGAGCCGGTTGGGTAGACGTTGCTGGGAGCAATTTTGGGCAGGATCGATCCGGTCCGCTCACGCTGGATGCCACCTTCGATCCAGTCGGGAACCAACGATTCCATTACGCCCAGCACCGATTCGTAGATAGAGGCATCCACCACCTGGCCGCGTCCGGAGTTTTTAACCTCCAGCAGCGCTGCCAGCGTTCCCAGGGTGGCGAAAATCGCTGCCAGTGTGTCGCCGATCGAAATCCCGACGCGGGACGGCGGGGTGGTGGGGTCACCAACGATGTAGCGTAGCCCGCCCATGGCTTCACCGATCGACCCATATCCGGGTTGCTGGGCGCTCGGGCCGGTTTGGCCGTAACCGGAGACTCGCGTCATCACCAAAGCAGGGTTGTCTGCCGACAGGGACTCGTAATCCAAATGCCATTTCTCCATCGAGCCGGGGCGGAAGTTTTCCAGTACCACGTCCGCGGAGGCTATCAGCTCGCGCGCAATGGCTTGACCAGCTGGCTCGCGCAGGTTGAGGGTCACCGACTTTTTGTTTCGGGCCAGCACCGACCACCACAACGAGTCGCCCTCCACCCGGGCCTGTCCCCACTGGCGTAAGGGGTCGCCTCGCACCGGGTCCTCGATCTTGATGACCTCAGCGCCGAGATCCCCCATCAACTGCCCACAGAATGGGCCGGCAATGAGCTGTCCCATCTCGATGACCCGAATGCCCGCCAGCGGTCCGCGTTCACAGTGTTGTTGTTCTGTCATCAGTGTCCTTCCCTAGCAACGCCCCCATTATTGTATATTGTGTACGATACTAGAGGCGAGCAACCCTCATGCCCTCAAATTAGTGGCCAAAAGCCTAAAGTTGTATCCAATACTCCCTGATGAAGGGCCATCACCGACCCATGACAACCGAAGACACGACGCCACGTATCGACCGGCGAATCCTTGGCCTCCCGGTCCCTACTTTTCTCATACTGACCACACTGGTGGTAATACTCGCGGCCCTGTCTCCAGCTGATACCGGCATGACAACTGCGTTCGCACTCACCATGACTACCGGCGGGGCTCTCATGTGGATCGGTTCTGCGATCCCGTATTTCAACTTCATCGGCGGTGGAGTGATACTTTGCATCTTGGGCCCGTCAATTTTGAATTACTTGGACCTAGTCCCGAGCCACCTGATCACGACCATAGAGAGCTTTTATGAAGTATCTGGGTTCGGTCAGTTCGTTGTGGCAGCCCTGATCACCGGCAGCATCCTTGGCATGCCACGCACGCTACTTATCAAGGCAGGCACGCGAATTATCGTGCCAATCATCGCAGTCATCATCGGTTGCATAGCAATTTTGGGTACCATTGGTGAGTTGGCAGGCATGGGCGCCGGATACACAATTTTCTACGTTGTTGGTCCCGTTTTAGGTGGTGGAGTTGCCGCCGGCGCCATCCCCATCTCCGAAATCATTGCAGGTCAAAGTGGAGGAAATTCAACCGAATACCTCACATTGCTAGTGCCTGCTGTCGCAGTAGCTAACATCGTCTGTATCATCTCGGCCGGCGGAATGAATTTCGCCGGAAAGAAGCTCGGAACCCGCTGGAAGGGATTCAACGGACATGGCGTCTTAGCTCGCGATGTCTCAACAGATCTCTCGGGACGCACATATTCCATGACGAACCCCGTCATCGCGATCAAGTCAGCGGTCACCGGATTTTTACTCGCCGGGATGCTTTTCATCATTGCCAACTTCGTTGCTACCCTTATTCCGCAACTGCACGCCTACGTGTTTTTGATTTTGATCTGCGCGGTGTTGAAGGTTTTCGTTCAACTTCCCACCGAGATCGAAGAGGCAGTCGACCTTTGGTATGTATTCGTCGCCAATTCCATGATTCCGGCCGTATTGGCGACATTGAGTATCGTGTCTATCAATATTGACGACTTACTCGCACTACTTTCCGACCCCGGGTACATGGTGATGACCGTAGCGACCGTTCTCTTGGCGATCGCGATCGCGGGGGCCATAGGCTGGTTGATGCGACTCTATATCATCGAGTCTGCAATCTCGGCCGGTCTAGGCTTGGCCGACTTTGGTTCGTCTGGTGACTTAGCAGTGCTTCAAGCTTCTCAACGACTTGACCTGCTACCTTTCCTGTCGATTTCATCTCGCATCGGTGGAGGCATTGTGCTCCTGACGATGTCGCTTCTTGCGCCGCTGTTGTTGTAAACAAGCAAGGTCCAAACCGGACAATTATTCCTGATACCTGGGTATCAGCTCTTTCGGAGCCATTACCCAGCCTCAAGTGCAGAGCCTAAAAAGGAAGCGCTCATGCACGAAATTCAGCGCTCCGCTTCCCGCTATCCCATTAATCTCCTTAGGTGTGCTCAGTAGTCTCGGGCGTTGAACACCGTCTAGGCTCGTACACCTTCCACGAGGATGTCTTCAGATTTTCCAGACATCTTGGAACATAGGTTTTCGCTTTATACGGGTGGGGACCTGGCGCCCCATCAGAACCCACACCCGGGGTGCCTCATGTCAAGATCCCCGCGAAAGGTAGGCCGTGCCTCAGACAAATAATCCCCGGATGTTCGATTAGCTGGCGCGGCGGTGGATCTTGATGCCAGCAGGGTGTGGTGGCCGATCAGCG
>NZ_QHLO01000011.1:0-66608 GCF_003185945.1 Auritidibacter sp. NML120636 | reverse complement strand
ATCCCTACGTAATTGCTTGGTGACTTCAATCCGAGCACTCATCGAGACAATGTCCTTATCCATGCGTTCACACTATGGCTTCGCGCTCACGATACGTGAGGCACGACCTGAGCTACGCGCTCAATATCAATAAGGTACGTCGCTTCCTTGCTTCATGGAATATTTATCGCCATGATTAGATTGTGGTCGTTCGCTTTTGTGACGATCGGAGCTGTGCTTGCGGCAACGGGGCCTACGGTGAAACTGCAAGATTGTGCCTTATGGAATCACTTTGATGTGCGGGAATCTCGCTCACTGTCGAATGCCGAAGAGGTGCGAGGATGAATCGCATACGCGTGAACGTGAAGACACACTGGATGAATGGCTGGTTCATGAGAATGTTTGCTTCACCGGTGCTGTGCGTGAATGGTAAGCAGATTCCAGCGAATTTCAGTGCACCGACTGTGGTATCTGTCGAAGAACCTGTCGTACGTATTGGCGCAGGTATCCGCTATTTCTCTCGTGGACCGGTATTAGGGTGTGAGCCTGAGCTCTGTCGTGTGGATGATTCGTCGGGTGTCGTGAACCTGGTATTCAAGAACGGCGTGTGGAACCATTCCCCATTTAGGATCGTGTCCGTGCAGTGATGTGCGGGGTAAGGGGCTCGTGTTGCTCAATCCGCATCGGGAGTGTCTGCCTCGCGATGGCGGGCGCGAGTAGTCAAGAGCTCGGCGACGGCTGGTCCGGCGGCCAGGCCCGCGATTGCATCGATGAGGGTGTGGCTGGGGTCATTTGTGCCGAGCGACGGGGGGGTACGGATACAAGCGGGGAACCGGTCATCACATTCGGCGCGAACGCTGATCCAGGCAGCGTTGAAGATGACGGCATTGGCAGCCAATTCCCATCGCCGGCCGCGGTCGGCGCGTTCGACCAGTTCCCAGTAGCTCACGCCGTGCTTCTTTCAGTACCACGTGATGGCCTGTGCGCCGGTGGCAGCGGCGCGAATCGGCAGGGCTGAGAAGCATCCGGCACCTCCGGCGGCCAGGAGGAGGACGGTAACGAAGTAGACGTAGGTGGCAACCTGCCTACCGACGACATCCGTGGAGCATAATGGTCGCTTCGCGTTCATCGTCGAACGACGGGGCGTTGAAGACGGCGATAGTGTCGGCGTGGAGTGGGAAAGGTCTGGCGGGTGTGCACGGTGATTCCTTCCACGAGGTCTGTCGGGTGTGGGTGGTGTCATCGAGCGTCTGGACCGTTGTCGTGGAAGAATAGTGACTCGCCTGCATCGCCTTCGTCCTGGCACTGACTCTGGCCCCATCGCTGGCCGGGCTCGAACGGCTGTTGCGACGGGCTGACCGGACTGCCAGAGGCAATCGAAGCGACCTGGCTGGACTCGTTCGTCCAGACCTGTGTCGTACCCCTTGAGCCGGGCTGCGAACAGGTTCGTTGCCTACGGCGATCGCAAGGCCGTATCACGGGCATTAAAGGCCCTCTACACCACAAGCAACGAGGATACCGCCAAGGCTGCGTTTGGATGATGTCGCAGCCTCTGAGCTCGGCCAGAAATACCCGTTAGCGGTCAAGACGTGGACGAACGCCTGGGAGCGGTTCGTGCCATTTCTGGCATTCCCGCCAGCACTGCGCCGGGTGATCTATGCAACGAATACGATCGAGTCGCTGAACTATCAGCTGGGCAAAGTCACGAAGAACCGCACGCAGTTCCCCAGTGACGAGGCCGTGGTCAAACTGATCTAGCTAGCGCTCTGCACGATCGAGGACAAACGCGCCCGCGAACGAGCCAAGGAACGCGGCAAACCCGCCGGCAGACTCGTGCAAGAACAAGTCACCACGAACTGGAAACAAGCCCTCGCCCAACTCGCCGCCACCTACCCCGACCGAATCAACCCCTACCTCTCAACCCAATCCCCTACACAACAAACTTGACAAGTGGGGTGTATCAAGGATGTTGGACAGTTTCTCTTGATGGGGAAGGATCAAGAGTATGGCAACATCATCGAGGCGGAAGTTCAGTCCGCAGTTCAAGGCTGAGGCGGTCCAGTTGGTGGTCCAGTCGGATCGGCAGATTGTCGAGGTTGCCGGCGAGCTTGGGCTCAAGCCTGGCACGTTGGGTAACTGGGTGAAGAAATACAGGCAAGAGAATCCAGAGCCGGGGAAGGCGATGACTCCTGCTGATCATGGCCGGTTAGCGGAGTTAGAAGAAGAAAACCGGCGGCTGAAAATGGAAAATGAATTCCTAAAAAAAGCCGCGGCCTTCTTCGCCAGGGAGCAGGACTGAACGAGAAGTCAGCCCTGATCGAGGCGGAGAAGGACAACTACCCGATCGACTGGATGTGCACCCAGCTGGAAGTGGCGCGTCCCTCGTTCTACGCGTGGCGGGCCCGGGTCGGCACCACCACGGATACCGAAGCCCGCCGGGAAGTGTTGAAGGTCGAGATCGCCCGGATCTTCGATCAACAGCGCGGCACTGCTGGCTGTCGGCGTGTGGCTGCTCAGCTCAACCAGGAGGGCTTCGAAGCTTCGGTGGGGCTGGTGGCCGAGCTGATGCGTGAACTGGGGTTGAAGGCGGTGCAGAAGCGGGCGTATAAGACCACCACGGTGGTCGACGGTCGAGCCCAGGTCTTCGAGGATAAGCTGGGCCGGGGCTTCGCCCCCGAGAGTCACCGCCCGGGAGAGGCACTGGTGGGAGACATTACCTACCTGCGTACCGGTCAGGGGTGGCTGTACCTGGCTACCGTGATCGATTTGGCCACCCGGATGGTCATCGGTTGGCAGACCGCCACCCACCTGCGCACCAGCCTGGTCATCGACGCTTTGGAGATGGCCCGCACCCAGGGTGGAGCGAAAAAGAATGCTATATTTCACTCAGACCATGGGTCTCAGTATACTTCAGATGAATTCATTAATTATTCTCAACAACACGGATTTATCCAGTCGATGGGCAGGACCGGGGTCTGTTGGGACAACGCCGCCGCGGAGTCATTCTTCGCGACGTTGAAGAACGAAATGTATCACCAGCAGGTCTTCACCACTCGGGGCAGGGCGCGGTTCGCTGTGGCTGAGTACATCGAGGTCTTCTACAACCGGCGCCGCCGCCACTCCAGCCTGGGCTACCGCACCCCAGCACGAGCCTGGGCCGACCACCACGAACCAACCACCGCGGACCCACCCGCAGCGGCCTGAAACACAAGAAAAACACCGAGAGACTGTACGAAATCCTTGACACAGCCCAAGCCATAAGAAGGCTTAACTAAATGAGTAGCTTACTGTGACCCTGCTTATAGTTGAATGTGGAAATAATCAGAGGAGATAACAGGCATGAAGAGCAAGTCGAAAGCCACACTGACAGGTGCGGTTATCGGTTTTTCAACTTCGTCAATCGCAGAAATCATTCGATATTCGATTGGCCAACGAGACATGTCCGACCTTGGCTGGGCTGTTGCTATGGTTCTTTATTTCACCGTGATCGGTGCAGTAATTACCACAGGGGCATATACCGCAAAAATTGGGGTGTACTCCAGTAGACGCAATTTAGAAAGCCACGATCATAACTCCACTGCTTCCACAAAAGAAGAACAAGAAAATTAAGATTACTGAAGCGCCCTGGGTTTTGTTCCGTTTTCTATACGGGGCTTAGGGCTTGTGCCTGGGTCATATGGTAGCTGGTTTCGGCTTCGGTCGGGGTCTGGTAGTTCAAGGCTTCATGCAATCGGGTGGTATTCCACCAGTGGACCCAGTTCATCGTTTCGAATTCCACCTCAGTAGCTGACGGCCAAGCGGGCCGAGCATAAATCAATTCGGTCTTATACAAGCCATTAACCGTCTCGGCCAATGCATTATCGTAAGCATCTCCAGCGGTCCCAACCGATGCCGTCAGACCAGCCTTGGCAAGATGTTCGGTATAGCGAATGCTGACATATTGCAAGCCACGGTCGCTGTGATGGACTAACCCATCCAGGGCTTGGTCCTTAGCACTGAGCAGCGCGTGCTCTAACGCTTCCAAGGGCAGCGCATCAGTACGCATCGTCGTGCGGGTCGACCAGCCCACGATCTTACGACTGAAGGCATCCGTGACAAACGCGGTGTAGCAAAACCCGCTGGTGGTGCGCACATAGGTTATATCCGCGACCCACAGCCGGTTGGGTGCTGTGACGCCAAAGTCCCGGTTGACCAAATCTGGCCGCTGATCCGGGACCTTCGCAGCGATGGTGGTGTGGGGTTTTCGTCCTCGCACCACACCGCTGAGTCCCGCCAGGCACATCAGCCGAGCCACTTGGTCACGGCCCACATCCCAGCCAGCACGTCTCATGGCATGCCACATTTTGCCCACCCCATAAACCCCATAATTAGCCTGGTGCAACTCTTTGACCACTGGGATCAGGGCTGCATCCCGACGCGAACGATCACTGGCAGGACGGGCTTTCGCCGCCCGATAGCCACCTGAGGTGATGAACCCACGGTCTGTCGCACCCAAAACACGACAGATGGACTCGACCCCGAAACGATCCCTGAACATCTCAATGTAAGCAATCATCTCGTCGTGGGGCGGTCGAGCTCCGCTGCGAAAAAAGCCCACGCCGTCTTGAGGATCTCATTAGCCCAGCACAGCTCCGCGTTCTCCCGCTTCAGCTTCCGGATTTGCGCTTGGGCATCCGTGGACACCCCTGACTTCTGACCGGTATCCACTTCAGCTTGTTCCACCCAACGACGCAACGTCTCTGTCGCGATACTGAGCTTGGGCGCGGTTTCACGAATCACCACATACCGGCTCGGCGCGTCTTCATCTTCGAGCCGATCAAACACCATGCGCGTGGCACGATCTTTAAACGACTGCGGGTATTTGGTTGGCATAGTTCTATCCTCTCATTTTAGGACGGAACAAAACCCAGGACGGTTCAAGTTCTACCAATCATTGAATCCGATCGAGCTCAGCTAAATCATTTCCCAGCACGGCAGACCCAGAAGGCCATAACAAAAACGAAGACATCTAACAGTTCAAACCCATAAAGCCAGAAAATAACGTAAAGTCGCCACGACACCAGCTTGAACATCAGACCCTGCTACGACGATGCAATCCTTCAAATCTGAACTACGACAATCCATTCATGCTCAACAACATGAGGCACGGCACTTGCCCCGCTCTCGATAAAGAAGATCCTAGGTGGGTAGGTGCATCAAATGCTCGATCACCGCGGCCACCCCGTCATCGTCACAGTCCGCGGTGACCGCATTGGCGGCTGCTTTCAGCTCGGGGTGTCCGGAGCCGACCGCGTACCCGGTGCCGGCCCAGCGAATCATTTCCACATCATTGAGCTGGTCGCCGAAGGCCACGACCTCGTTGGCGTGGACTCCCAGCGAGGTGGCGTAATCGGCCAGGGTCGCGGCTTTATTCACGTCGGCCCGCGAGATCTCCAACAAGGGTTGGCCGGGGGCCGAATGGGTCACGGTCACGGTGGTACCCAGGTGTGCGCGCACCCTGGCCAAGAGCTGGTCGGGTTCCCGGTCGGGAACGCGGACCATGAACTTCAGCACCCCGGGATGCTCGTCCAAGCCGTCAATGGTGCGCGGGTAGTGGTGCAACCCTCCGGGGTGATATCCACTGGGGTCCTCGGGGTGGTCATCTCGAAAGCCGGCCTCTACCACGAAGCCGGTCAGGGTTTCAAATCCACACCGAGCTCCGGGTTCGATCCGGCGGAGCTCCTCGTAGACGGCGACCACACTCGCTACCGGGATCGGGTGGGCCTCCAGCACGGTCTCAGAGCTCAAGTCATAGATCACCGCCCCGTTAGAACAGATCGCCGGCCCGTTCAGAGTCGCGACGAGTCCGGACATCCACCGCATGGGTCGGCCGGTCACAAAGACCACCGGGATGCCGGCTTCTTGGGCGGCCTGAAAGGCAGCGGTGGTGCGCGGGGTGATGACCGACCCACCGGCGGGGTGACGGTAGGAGATGATGGTGCCGTCGAGATCGGAGGCGATCAGGCCCGGCCGGCGCACGGGATGGCCCGTCGCGTCACGCTCGACGGATTCCCCGTGCGGGCTCAGGCCATCCCGGTTCACGGTAAGCCCTGCGGGTCGATGCCGGCAACCTGTAGCGCTGCCAGGAGTTCTGCGGTCTCGGGTGGGTTGGCTCCCGGCCGGGAGCTGGTGATCGCCGAGGCGTGTGCGGCGATGCGCACCGCGTGCTGGGCGGCGCTGGTGGAAAGTCGGTGGATGCCCGCACGATCGCCGAGCACCTGGTGCAACGCCCACAACAATGCGGCGGTGAAGGAATCTCCGGCCCCGACGGTGTCGGCGACCTGTACCGGGACGATCGGCATCTCAAAAATCTCCCCGTCAGCACAACATCCGAGAATGGTGCGGGCGCCTCGGGTGACAATGACGAGTCCCGGCCCGCGGGCCGCCCAATCGCGCAGGGAGTCGGTGATCTCGCGGTGCGGATACAGCCAGGTGAGGTCTTCATCGGAGGCGTGGACGATATCGGTCAAGCCCACGATCTGTTCGGCCCGCTGCCGGTAGGCCTGCCGATCGGGCAAAATGGTGGGCCGGCAGTTGGGGTCGTAGCTGATGGTGGCGTGCTCGCGCACAGCGGTCAGAGCTCTCAGCACCGTGGCGGCTCCAGGTGCTAACACAGTACCGATGGATCCCACGTGAGCGTGATCGAGCTCGGCTCCGCCGGTGGCGGTGGCGAAGTCGGTGACCAAGGTCTCGGGCACCTCCCAGTTCAGGTCGAACTCATAGGAGGCCACTCCGGAGGGGTCGAGGTAGGCCCGGGCCACGGAGGTGGTCTCCACCCGCTCGAGCACCGGTTTCACGCCGTGAGTGCTCACGTGCTGATCGATCAAATCACCGAACTCGTCCCGACCCCAGCGACCGGCAAAAAAGACATCGTGACCCAGTTTGGCCAGCCCGACGGCCACGTTCAGCGGCGATCCGCCCGGAAAGGCTCGTTGTTCGGCGGTATCCGAGATCACCACATCAACGAGTGCTTCACCAATCACGCCCAATTGTTTACTCACGGGGTTAACGCTACCGGAGAAAGTCACGCCGGGTGAGAATGGGCTACAATCGAGCCGATCTGATCACAGCACTCGTGCATAAGGGGAGGCCATGGCCGGCACTTTGAGACAGAAACTCGGACTCACCTGGAGACTCCATGGCGATGGACGGCACATTCGTCCCGGTGAAGTGGTGCTACCAGAAGAGCGGTTGCGCTGGCCGTTGACCATCGGGGTCGGAGTGCAACACGTGATGGCCATGTTCGGTGCGACTGTGCTGGTGCCGACGCTGACCGGGTTTCCGGCGACCACTGCCCTGTTTTTCTCCGCAGTGGGCACGGTGCTGTTTTTGCTCCTGACCGCCGGGCGGGTGCCCAGCTACCTGGGATCCTCCTTTGCCTTCATCGCACCCATTACCGCCGCCACCCAGGCCCATAACATGTATGCCGCCATGGGCGGGGTACTCATCGCCGGGGTCACCTTATTCTTAGTGGGCCTGGTCGTCCATCAGGTCGGTACCGGCTGGATTCACGCGCTCATGCCACCGGTGGTGATGGGCACCATTGTGGCTCTGATCGGTTTGAATCTGGCCGGGTCCACGACCGAGGCCATGGTGGAGGTACCGCTGACGACTTTCGGTACCACCGCGGCGGTGGTAATTGCTGCGGTGTTATTCCGCGGGATGCTGGGGCGACTCTCGATTTTGATCGGCATTGTCACCGGGTATCTCCTGGCCCTGGTCCAGCGGCAGATCGATTTTTCCCCGGTGGAGCAGGCCGACTGGCTGGGGGCGCCACCCTTCCATACCCCGGAATTCCACCTAGACGTGGTGTTCCTGTTTGTTCCGGTGGTGTTCGTGTTGGTGGCCGAGAATATCGGCCACGTGCGCACCGTGGGGCTGATGACCCGGGAGAATCTAGACAGCTACAACGGTCGAGCCCTGATGGCCGACGGGCTCGCCACCACGCTCTCGGGTGCCGGCGGTGGGGTGGGTAATACCACCTACGCCGAAAATATTGGTGTGATGGCCTCCTCGAAGGTGTACTCCACCGCCGCCTACTGGGTGGCGGCCACGGTGGCCTTCGCGCTGGCGTTCTTCCCCAAGTTCGGGGCCCTGATTGCCACCATTCCACCGGGGGTGGCCGCCGGGGCCGGGATCATTCTCTATGGCATGATCGGCATCATGGGAGCCCGGATTTGGGTGCAGAATTCGGTGGACTTCTCCAACACCATTAACCTCATGGCCGCCGGGGCCGGGCTGATCGTGGCCATTGCCGACCCGCAGATTTCGATGGCCGGTGCCCAGTTTGGTGGCATCGCGCTGGGTACTGGCACCACGCTGATCGTCTTCCATCTGATGACGCTGATCGCCAAACTTCGCGATACCGAACCGGTCGAAGACGAGGAATTTTCCCCAGCCGAGCCCGGCCGGCTGGGCTAGGTCCAGTAAGGGGCTAGGTCCAGCGCTGGGAGGAGGGCCGGCGGCCTTTGGTGACCCCGATGAAGTCTTGAATCAGCGGGGAATCTAGGTCTCGTCGCCAAGCTAGCCCAACCTGCCAGCCCGGATGCGCCGTGGTGGGCAGGGTCAGCGTTCGTTTGACCCCGAACATGCGTGCCACCGAGGCCGGCAACAGCGTGAAGCCGGTGCCTGTGGCCACGATCTCGATCGCCATGCGCTCCCCGGAGCCGGGAACCTCCGGTGGCTCCAGGGCATCAGGGGCAACCGGTGGAGCGAAGTCGGCAGGGTCCAGGAACCCCTCGGTGAGCTCCTCAGCAGGAATGGGCCCATCGGCCTGCGGGTCCCAGGCGGCCAGCAGGTGATCGAGGCAGACCACAATGACCGGTTCTTCTTCGTATAACGACACCAGGTGCACCTCATCGGGGTCGAGCCCGTGGGCGGTGACCAGCTGGTGCCAGCTGGCATCGCGTCTCCAGCGCAGGTAACCCAACTGTGGAATACCGCGGACCGTGCCGTCTGGGCCCGGTTGTAAAAACAGGGTTTGCGAGGACTCGTCGTGATTGACCAATTGTACTCTGCGCGTCGAGCCATCGGAGGTGAACCGGTGCACCCATTTCGAGGGGGTTGCCCCGGGAATGGTGGACAAAAACAGGGTCTGGGCCACATCGGCAGACTGTAAGGACATGGGTTCAGTTTAAAAGACGGCGGCCCCACAGCTCAGCTCCGCAGAGAGGACAGTGAGGACACGGATCGGCCGTAGTCCTCTTTAACGGTGTGCAGGTGGAACCAGGTGGTCATCCGGTGGACCGCATCCAGGGCGCGCAGTCGCTCGAGCCGGGCGAATAGTTCGGGTGGGGAGCCACCGGAGACGGTGGCGATCAGATCATATCCGCCCAGGGTGAGCGCGGTGAATTCGGTCTCGGGACTGTCGGCCAGTGTTGTCAGCACGGAGGATTCATCGCCGCCGAGGTTGAGTCCGACACCGACTTTCACCCGGGCGGAGCCGGCGTCTTGGCGCACCACGGCGCTGATCTTCAGGATCCGGGCCTGCAGCATCCGGTGCACCCGAGCCCGCACCGCGGTTTGGGACAGTCGCACCCGCTCGGCAAGATCGCGGTAACTGGTGCGACCGTCAACGTTCAATTGCTCAATCAGAGCGGCATCGATATCGTCGACGGTGACCTCACCGGTGAAGTGCGAGGCGAAGGTGCCACGAATGACGTCGGTGTAGAGGTTCACCCGCACGGTATCGGCCCCGGGGAGCCCGCGAATCCAGCACAGCGTTTCGCGTAGCGCGGTTTGGTCGGTGGCGCGGATCTCGGCCACCAGATCCACCGGCCCCGAAGTCGCTGAGACCAGTGGGATCTCGGGGCGCGCACATAGCCCCTCGGTCAGTCCGGTGAGATCTCCCTGGCCGGTGATCGAGACATGGGCCAGGGCGCGATCGCCGACAAAGGCCGGGTCGGCCGCGGCCACGATGCGCATTTCGCCCGAATCGAGCAGAGCTCGCACCCGTGTCGACACCAAGCTACGGGGGACACCGAGTCGGGTGGCCAGCTGCCGGTAGGTGGCCCGGCCGTCTTCGCGCAAGGCTTGAATCAGGGCGTCGTCGAGGTCGGGGGTCATGACTGGGTGGCAGGATCGTTCCGGGCGCACTGCGACAAACTGCCGGTGTCCCAGTGGCGATAGATCTCGGGGCGACGATCCTGCAGGTACCACGGTCCCTCGGGTCCGGGCTGCGGGCGGGCGGGGACGTGAACCACGACGAGCCCCGGTTCGTCCTGCAGCGCACCAAGCACCGCGCCGTCGGGACCGGCCACTACGCTGCGTCCTTTAAAGTCCCATCCGTCTGCAGTGCCCACGTGATTGGCGTAGGCGACCGTCATCCGGTTTTCGAGCGCTCGGGTCGGAATCACCAGGTGCGGGATCTCCGGAAAATCACCGGCCAAAGCGGTGGGTACCAGCAAAACATCCGCGCCGGCGGCGGCCACCGCCCGGGCCATCTCGGGGAACTCAATGTCGTAGCACACGGCCAACCCCACCTGTCGTCCGTCGAACTCCACCACCGGTGGGGCTTGGGTTCCGGCCTGGAACGCGGCGTTCTCCTCCGGGCCGAAGAGATGAACCTTCTGATAATGCGCGCGCCGGGTGCCGGTGGCGTCCACCAGGGTGGCGGTAATTCCCCGACAGGCGGGGTCTTCATCCCCGGGCAGGCTGTAAACGAGTCCGATGCGATAACGGCGAGCAATGTCTGCCAGCTCACCGTGGGCGAAGGCAACGTCTGCGGGGCTGATCTGGTCGCGGATGCGCTGCGGTGCGTATCCGACCACGAATAATTCCGGGGTGAGTAGTAGCGCGGCATCCTGGGCTGCGGCGGTGTCGGCAGCGATCTCAATCAGTGCGAGATTGTGCTCGATCTGTCCTGGCTTAGCGGTCTGCTGGAACACGGCGATGCGCATGGTCCCATTATGCCTACCGACCGCTATAGTGCTCAGAACCCGATCATCCAACACGCCGAATTCGGCGCAGACGAGCCTCAAGGTGAACACATCGTGCGTGAAATGTCTCTGAACCGGTGCTTTGGTGCGCACTATCGTGGGATATCGTGTCACATCCGCGCTCTAGCACGCGGATCGTACCCGTTTGTCACATTGCTGAGGCCAGAAACTGCGCTTAGTATTCGAGGGAACATATCTGTGCCACACATCACACCTGCAGCTGAGGAGACGCTATGGCGACGTCGCACCATTTTGAACCGATCGGCCCCCGTGACTCATCGCAGACCCCGCGCTACGCCGGAGCGGCCAACTTCGCCCTGTTACCCACTCTCGACGAGGTCGGTCACGCCGACATCGCGGTGGCCGGGGTACCCTTCGACACCGGTGTCAGCTACCGTCCCGGTGCCCGCTTTGGGCCCTCACACGTGCGTGAGTCCTCTCGCCTATTGCGTCCGTATAACCCGTCCCAAGATATCTCCCCGTTCGCTGTGGCTCAGGTCGCCGATGCTGGGGACATTGTGGCCAACCCGTTCAATCTCGACGAAGCCGTCGCCCAGGTGGCTGATGGTGCCCGCGAACTGCTCGAGCGCGCCGACCGACTGGTGTGCATTGGTGGCGACCACACCATCGCCTACCCCCTGCTGAAAGTCATGGCCGAGAAACACGGCCCGGTGGCGGTATTGCACGCTGACGCCCACCTGGACACGTGGGATACCTACTTTGGTGCCCCGGTCACCCACGGCACCCCGTTCCGTCGCGCCTCCGAGGAAGGATTCATTGACCTCACCGCGAGCGCACACCTGGGTACGCGTGGACCGCTGTACGGCAAGCACGATCTCGACGACGATGAGAAACTGGGTTTTCAGATCACCGGCAGTGTCTACATCGAAGAACACGGCATCGCTGCAGCAATTGAGCGTCTTCGCGCCCGGTTGGGCGACCGGCCCGTCTATATCTCCATCGATGTCGACGTGATGGACCCGGCCCACGCCCCCGGTACCGGCACGCCGGAGGCCGGCGGAATGACCAGCCGCGAGCTGCTTCGGGTCATCCGCTCGCTTTCTGATCTGAACATCGTGGGCGCCGACGTTGTTGAGGTGGCCCCGGCCTATGACCACGCTCAGCTCACTGGCATCGCTGCCAGCCACGTGGTGTATGAGCTGATCTCCTCCATGAGCATGTCATTGCGCTAAGACAGTGCTCCGCCCGCTGACCGACACTCCGACCACATCCCGAAAGGCTCACCATGAGTTCACCTGCTGAACAGCCTCCGCTGACGATGCTCAGCCCTGATTTCCCGTTTAGCTATGACCATTACTTGGCCCACCCGGCCGGGCTGGGTTCCGTTCCCGAATCGGCCTACGGCACCGAGGTGGCGGTCATTGGCGCCGGGCTTGCCGGCGTGATCACCGCCTACGAGCTGATGAAGATGGGACTCAAGCCCGTCGTCTACGAAGCCGGGGCCATTGGGGGCCGGCTGAAGTCCCAAGCTTTCGACGGTAACGACGACGTCGTCGTGGATTTAGGCGGGATGCGTTTCCCCGTCTCGGGTCGGGCCTTTTACCACTATGTGGACAAGTTGGGGCTGGAAACCCGCGCATTCCCGAACCCTCTGGCCGATGTCACTCCTTCCACTGTAGTGGAGCTGAAAAACCAGACGATCTATGCGGAATCCGCCGAGGATCTTCCCGAGTTCTATCAGCAGGTGGCCCGGGCGTGGAAACGCGCCTTGGTGGAGGACGCCGAGCTCGAAGCCGTACAAACCGCCATCCGGACCCGGGACACCGCCACGCTGAAGCGTCTGTGGAATGAGCTTGTCGCCACGCACGACGACACCTCGTTTTACGGGTTCCTCGCATCCTCCCAGGCGTTTGGTGAGCTGAGCTTCGAACACCTGGAGACCTTTGGCCAGGTCGGCTTCGGATCCGGTGGCTGGGATACCGATTTCACGAACTCGATCCTGGAGGTATTGCGTGTGGTGTTCACCGATGCCGATGACCAGCACCGTGGCATCGTCGGTGGGGCACAGCGCTTACCACTGGAACTCTGGGAGCACGCCCCCGAAGACCTGGTGTATTGGCCGGTCGGCACCTCCCTGGCCTCTCTGCATGCAGGCACCCCGCGAGGTGCGGTGACCGGCATCCATCAGGCTGAGAATCCAGAACTGTCCGGGGGCATCCGCATCAAGGAGAAGTGGGGTCGCACCCGCGAGTACGCTGCCGCGGTGGTGACCTGCCAGTCCTGGTTGCTCTCCAGCCGGATCGACACCGATGAGTCCCTATTTACCGCCGATATGTGGACCGCCATCGAAAAGAGCCACTACATGCTCTCCTCTAAGACCTTCGTGATGGTGGACCGCCCGTTCTGGCGCGATGTGGACCCGCAAACGGGGCGCCCGGCGATGTCGATGACGCTGACCGACCGGCTCCCCCGCGCGACCTACCTGCTGGATGATGGGCCCGATCAGCCCGCAACGATCCTGCTGTCCTACACCTGGAATGACGACGCGTTAAAGTGGTTGTCTTTGGATGCGTCTGAGCGCACCCGGCTGATGCTACACTCGCTCCACAAGATCTATCCCGGTCTGGATATCGGATCCCACATCGTCGGGGAACCGATCACCGTCTCGTGGGAGGCAGACCCGAACTTCATGGGCGCGTTCAAGAATAACCTGCCCGGGCATTACCGGTACCAGGAGCGGTTATTCGGCCACTTCATCCAAGACGACCTGGCGGAACACCAGCGCGGGATCTTCCTGGCCGGTGACGATATCTCCTTCACCGCCGGCTGGGCCGAGGGCGCGGTGACCACCGCGTTGAACGCAGTCTGGGGCGTGGCCCACCACCTCGGCGGAGCCTGCGCCCCCGAGAACCCCGGTCCCGGGGACATGTGGGACGAGCTCGCTCCGGTGCGCCTCGACCGCATACACAACATCAACACCACTGATAACACTGATATGGCTTCGATGGCTTCCGGTTCGGCTCCATCGGGCAACACAAAGGACGGTATCCGATGAGTGAGATGTCGACGTCCACCCCCCACCCCGATGAGACGGCCCAGCCGACCCGTTCCCGGGCCTCCAGCACCTGGTGGTTCCTCCTCCCTTCGCTCCTCGGGGTGCTGATATTCATGGTTCCGGTACCCGATGGCGCCGGTTCCGTGACCATCCCGATCGCTTTTCTCTCCGATTCCCTGACCACCGCCCTCGGTGTTCTCGTGCCCTGGATCGTCGTCGCATTGGTCGCCATATCGGTGATCGGCACGTTGGTCTGGTGGACTGCGCGACCCGCCTTCCTGGATAACCACCTGGGTCGCACGCTATTCGACATCGGCTGGATGTGGATGACAGTACGCGTATTGGGCCTCGTGTTCGCGGTGCTCATCGTCCTGCAGCTCGGGCCAGAGCAAGTCTGGGGCGAGAACACCGGTATGGTGATCATGGATCTGGCCACGGTGCTGGTGTCGGTGTTCTTCCTGGCCGGCCTGTTACTACCGCTACTGTTGAACTTCGGATTGCTGGATTTTGTCGGTGCGCTGATGACCCGATTGATGCGCCCACTCTTCCGGTTGCCCGGTCGTTCCTCGGTGGTCTGCCTGAGCTCGTGGCTCGGAGACGGTTCCATTGGCGTGCTGATGGCCAACCAACAGTACGTGCAGGGGTACTACACCAAGCGCGAAGCTGCGGTATTGGGTACCACCTTCAATATTGTCTCGGTGACCTTTACTGTTGTGATCCTGGAATACCTGGGCCTACAGCACATGTTCCTGCCGTTTTACCTCACCATCGTTGTCGCCGGCCTCGTCGCCGGCGTCGTGATGGTGCGCATCCCACCACTGTCACGAATTTCCGATGACTACGCTGAAGGGGTAACTCCCCAGCCAGAAGAGACAGCTCCTCCACGGCGCGGGCTGTTGCGTCGGGCCTGGAATAGCGGGCTCAAACGGGGCTGTGAGGTGCACTTGGGCTCAGTCGTCCGGCACGGATTCTCCAACGTCTTAGAGATGTGGGTCGTGGTCGTGCCCAGTATCCTCGCGATCGGTACCGCGTCGGTGATGCTTGCCGAACACACCCCGTTGTTCACCTGGTTGGGTGCCCCGTTCATTCCGGTCCTGGACCTCATGCAGGTCCCGGAGGCCGAAGAGGCGTCGGCGACCATGCTGATCGGCTTTGCCGATATGCTCCTGCCGGCAGCGTTCGCGGCTTCGATCGACGCGGAGATGACCCGGTTCATCATTGGCGCCCTGTCAGTCACACAGCTGATCTTCATGTCCGAGGTGGGTGGCATGTTGCTCGCCTCCCGGATCCCGGTGCGCTTCCACCACCTGGTGGCGATTTTCCTGCTACGCACCCTGATCACACTGCCCGTTATCGTCGCGATCGCCCACCTGTTCTACTAATCAACACGATCCAGCGAGCGTGTCATCACCACCCCGGAGGCCACGGTGCTCCGGGGTGGTGATTGCTATCCGGCCTATCGTGGTACTCGATGTGCACCAAGTTCACGCTCGGGCGCTGGACTCCAGCTCTAATAGATACCGTTTCCAGTCCTCTCCCCCGCGATAACCACCGAACCCTCCGGAAGCGGGCACCACACGGTGGCACGGCACCAGAATCGGCAACGGATTACTAGAACAACCCGCACCCACCGCACGAGCTGCACCCCCGGCATCTAGCTGATCACGAATAGTCAGTCACGCCCCGAGGGCACATCCCTTCGGGAGGGTACCGCAGGAATGGTGGAATGGTTAAGGCCGTAATGACCCCGACAAGTTGTGCGGCACATGTGACCACGCAGACGATCGTGTCGGTCAATGCACGGACAGGAGACACCCTGATCCCCGCTCGCGCGGGGAACACCCTCAGAGATTCACGGGCTACCAGTCTCCGTTAGGCTCATCCCCGCTCGCACGGGGAACACCTTTCGTGAGTGTGTTTAGCAGGGGTGTGCGTGGGCTCGTCCCCGCTCGCGCGGGGAACACTGATCCTACGGTGGTCGATAACCGTCGGTGGCGGGCTCATCCCCGCTCGCGCGGGGAACACCCAGATGGTGTAACACCGCCGGCGTATGATCGGGGCTCATCCCCGCTCGCGCGGGGAACACTGCCCGGGGTGTCGGTTTCTTCCCACTGCCACCCGGCTCATCCCCGCTCGCGCGGGGAACACCCAGGAGATGTGGTCCCACCGGCGTATGATCGGGGCTCATCCCCGCTCGCGCGGGGAACACTCCCGCTCAATAACACCGAGTACGACACGGTTGGGCTCATCCCCGCTCGCGCGGGGAACACGAAACAGCAGTCACCGTGATTATTACCGCTGTGGGCTCATCCCCGCTCGCGCGGGGAACACCTTATCGTGTGTGGTGTCTGGCTGGATAGTCTGGGCTCATCCCCGCTCGCGCGGGGAACACGCGTGTTTCTACCCGGTCTAGTCGCGTCCGGTAGGCTCATCCCCGCTCGCGCGGGGAACACGGACCATACGGTTACACCCGGGTTTGTCTGGGGGGCTCATCCCCGCTCGCGCGGGGAACACCTGGACGGTGTTGCGTGCTTTGCGGTCCAGTAGGGCTCATCCCCGCTCGCGCGGGGAACACCTCAGGGTGGTAACGGGAAACAGGAAACAGTAGGGCTCATCCCCGCTCGCGCGGGGAACACCTACCACTATGGTGGTGACGAATGTGGATTTATCGCTCATCCCCGCTCGCGCGGGGAACACCTACGTGTCGTCAGTGAGCTGTGCGAGGGCATGGGCTCATCCCCGCTCGCGCGGGGAACACTGGGCTGGTAACACCCAGGCCGGGGAAGCACCGGGCTCATCCCCGCTCGCGCGGGGAACACGTGGAGAAAACAGCCGATATGAAGCCGTGAACGGGCTCATCCCCGCTCGCGCGGGGAACACTCACCACGCCACAGTTTAATGCGACGATGGACGGGCTCATCCCCGCTCGCGCGGGGAACACCTGTGGTGGTGTGGTGATGATTTCGTCTAGTTGGGCTCATCCCCGCTCGCGCGGGGAACACTCAGCGCATTTTGCGATCATCCGGGCCGGCATCGGCTCATCCCCGCTCGCGCGGGGAACACAGAACTGTGGCTCGAAGCCCGCACCCACGGTATGGCTCATCCCCGCTCGCGCGGGGAACACTCCTAGCGTTCAAATCCACGACCCCACTAGGGGGGCTCATCCCCGCTCGCGCGGGGAACACTTGCATGTACCGTATCCACCCGATCATGTCGTCGGCTCATCCCCGCTCGCGCGGGGAACACCGATTATGTGCCCGAGGAATTATGACACAATTGGGCTCATCCCCGCTCGCGCGGGGAACACCTGATTTCGTGGGCTAGTCGTGTGGCGGGGTCGGGCTCATCCCCGCTCGCGCGGGGAACACCCGTTATTCGTGCGCTCACGCTTAGGCCGAACCGGCTCATCCCCGCTCGCGCGGGGAACACTAAAAGAGCGGTTCCCGGATGATTACCAGAAAAGGCTCATCCCCGCTCGCGCGGGGAACACAAATATTTCGTCAGCAATAGCGTCAATGTCGAAGGCTCATCCCCGCTCGCGCGGGGAACACTGGGCTGGTAACACCCAGGCCGGGGAAGCACCGGGCTCATCCCCGCTCGCGCGGGGAACACGTGGAGAAAACAGCCGATATGAAGCCGTGAACGGGCTCATCCCCGCTCGCGCGGGGAACACTGTCTTGTGTGGTCTTGTGTTGTCTTGTGTGGGGGCTCATCCCCGCTCGCGCGGGGAACACTCGCAGAACTAGAAGAATATTCAGACCCCAACCGGCTCATCCCCGCTCGCGCGGGGAACACGGTCTTGTGTTTTGGTGTGTTGTGTTGTTCGTGGGCTCATCCCCGCTCGCGCGGGGAACACTGGTGGTGGTCTCGATCATGTCTAGTGCGTTAGGGCTCATCCCCGCTCGCGCGGGGAACACCACAGCTAGGGGCATGCCACAAATAGAGAGGAAGGCTCATCCCCGCTCGCGCGGGGAACACTGGTGCATACCCGGTGGTTGTTGCCTGTTCCCGGGCTCATCCCCGCTCGCGCGGGGAACACTGAGGCGCTCGCTCTGAGGCGAACAGACTTTCAGGCTCATCCCCGCTCGCGCGGGGAACACGCTGGTGGTGACCCTGCTAAGGCTGAGAATGCGGGCTCATCCCCGCTCGCGCGGGGAACACGGCTTCGCTCTCCACAAGGGGAACTCATTCGCGGGCTCATCCCCGCTCGCGCGGGGAACACTGGGTGACAGTGAAGGTCGCGTACCCATCGCCGGGCTCATCCCCGCTCGCGCGGGGAACACCAGCAACAGGTTGACCGGTTGAAGCGGAAACACGGCTCATCCCCGCTCGCGCGGGGAACACCGTTGGGGATTAGTAAAGCCGATTATGCTAAAGGGCTCATCCCCGCTCGCGCGGGGAACACTTTGGCCCGGCTCATACGTACAGTTACGGTGCGGGCTCATCCCCGCTCGCGCGGGGAACACCAAATCTGCGAAGACCATAGCCAACGTGCACGGGGGCTCATCCCCGCTCGCGCGGGGAACACGCGAAGTGGTGCATGTACTTTTGGTAGGGGGTGGGCTCATCCCCGCTCGCGCGGGGAACACCGCAGGACGGAAGAACAGGTGAATCATTGGGCGGGCTCATCCCCGCTCGCGCGGGGAACACCACTGTTTTGATGATTCGTTTCATCATGCGGTGGGCTCATCCCCGCTCGCGCGGGGAACACCACTGTTTTGATGATTCGTTTCATCATGCGGTGGGCTCATCCCCGCCCGCGCGGGGAACACGAACTAGAACCAAAAGCAGACTTCTACGCACAGGGCTCATCCCCGCTCGCGCGGGGAACACTGTTCGACTGTTGTTCTTCCCAGCCGGTGGGTGGGCTCATCCCCGCTCGCGCGGGGAACACTACGATCCGGCGATGGTTGATGGTCATCTCGCGGGCTCATCCCCGCTCGCGCGGGGAACACGGGGGTTATTGGTTTAAACAGGTCACCGGTGTGGGCTCATCCCCGCTCGCGCGGGGAACACGAAACATTGTATGGTGGGTCGATGTCGATATGGGGCTCATCCCCGCTCGCGCGGGGAACACGTAATCTTCGTCCAGTAAGTTTTCTCCGCCCGGGGCTCATCCCCGCTCGCGCGGGGAACACGTGGGGTTAGATGATGGTGAATCGTCGTGACGGGGCTCATCCCCGCTCGCGCGGGGAACACTGGGCACAAAGTCGAGCCCATCCTCGCCGAACGGGCTCATCCCCGCTCGCGCGGGGAACACCATGGGTTCTCCTTCCAAGGTGTGTTGTGTGGGGGCTCATCCCCGCTCGCGCGGGGAACACCAGTGAGCGTGCTCGAAGCATACCCCCACGGTGTGGCTCATCCCCGCTCGCGCGGGGAACACACTTCCTGACTAGGAAGAACTCCGTCTTCATAGCACAGATGCATTCACTTTACTCAAATTCTTTACGCCATGCAGGCCGTTTTGCTTTCTCACTCATTCTCGCAATACTCCATGATCTCTTCTCCGATCCTGTAATCTCATAAGTCTTGGGACGCTTCACGAGTTTCACCCCGTCGAAGTCCTTGACCTGCCAAGGATGACCGTGCAGCTTGAAGGCTAACTTTTGTTCTCCATCCGAGCTATGAACGAGTATCGCCTTACCTGTCCCAACGTGTTCAGTCACCCGCTCCCAGAGTTTTTCTCGCACCCTACGAGATGGGTTGCCCACATACACGCCCGGGCTAATCTCCAAAAGCCACTTGGTGATATCTCCACGTAATGACGTCGGCGCGGCCGTCAGAACAAGCACCATCATCCGGGGCTCCCATAATTAAGACCACCTGCGACCTTACGGTCAGAAATACCAGCCCAGAGCGACAAATTATCGTCCTGCATCCACTGCATATCACCTACTTCCTCTTCGAGAAGATAGGCAATATCCCGGGCGCAGCGTTCAAGCAGACGGTGAGAAACCACTGCGTTACGAATTTCTCGTCTCACGTCACCCGTGAGGTCGGCTCCTTGTCTTGAGGCAACTTCGAAGGCAATCGGAACAACGATGTCAGTTTTGTACAGATCAGCAATGTCGTACACGAACGAACGGTCATTTCCATTGTGCACAAACCCTAGACCAGGCGAGCACCCAAGCGCCACGATGACAGAATGTACTATTCCGTACATGCAGCTATTGCCAGCTGTCAGCGCTTTATTCAAATCATCCGAAGCATCAAAATCTTCCGGATCAAAAGACCGCCTTTCCCAGGACATATCGAATCGACTCGCATGCCATCGATAAGCAGAGCGTACACGAGCTCCTTCCCGCCCTCTGAGCTGTTGCATCGTTAATGAAGACACGTTTTCGCCCGGAAACCGCATGTCATACATTTTTCGGGCAACTGCAAGACGAGTTCGGCTATTTGAGACTAGTTTTGCCTGTTTCTCAAGAAGTCTGGTGGAACGGGCTAACGAACGGCCATTCGCATAGTAACGGACGCCGTTCTCCCCAACCCAGACGACGCTAACACCGCTATCTCCGAGTAGCGCCATGGCCGCATAGGACACCCGAGTTCCGGGGCCCAGCATCAAGACGCCTAAAGATGCAGCAGGAAGATGCACCACTCCTGCATTGTCCGTCGCCGTAATAGCATTTGCATCGCGGTGCACGACACAACGCTCAAGATAAATGAATGACAAGCGGTCCGACACGCGTGCAACATCGGACGCTTCTAACTTTTTCTTACTAACTGAGGCCATTCGGCTCAATTCGTCGCAGAGTCAACAGACCTCCCCCATAGGCACGGCCACGACCGATACCTTGGACAAGAACTTCGCGCAATTCACCCGCGTCTTCTACGGTCAACGATCCATCGAACTGAACGAGACGCAGAGTAATACGTTGGCGAGCGCGATTCGTCCCGGATACTCGAGACTTTGCAAAACGGTGGTCCAGCCGTTCCGTAACCGCAAGGTCCGGTATCTCACCTGCGCTGTCTTGGACATTCAGTGAGAAACCATGCTTGTGTGCGCGCTCCAGTAGCCAACGTTTCTGATGCTCAACGCCAACGTGTGGCACGATCTTGCCACGCGTGCCTTCACCTCGGCTCAGCGCTTTAACTGGGTTTGCGACCAACCGAAAAGCCCATTTTTGTCCGTTATCCAACTTGCTTAGAAAAGTTGAATAGTCTGCTGTATCCCATTCCTGACCATCCCATCCTGCTTGCTCCACGATGTGTCTCATATCTGGCTTAATGGGACTAACCACGTAAAGCGTTTGTCGGTATCTGTCTTTGTCAAGACGCCATAGCACCCTTCCTGTGGACTTATCGATGCCGTCAGGCGGAAAACAACCTTCTACAGCAGCGTGCATTGCTTGACGGTTGGTGAGAAAGAGCCTTCCCCCTCGAGTCCGCGGGTTAATGTAGATTCTGCTCAAAAACGTCATGCGTCGATCACCGCTTCCCAAAAGGGATCCTTTAGAACTGTCCCAAATTCATTTTCGACATTAACGGGTTCCGGCGAAGTCACGGTCCTCCAACGATAGTCTCGGAAAGTCTGGTCGAAACTGACCGGAATATCTCGCACTCGTTCTTCAACGATCTCGCTCTGCAACGCATCACGGTAGAGAGGAAGTTCCACGGTTTTCGGCCGGGTTTTCTTATGACGCTGTGAGGCCATCCAAGGCTGAGACCGGAGAACTTCTTCGACGTCGCCATCCCGTATACCAATAACCAAGTCAGGAGAAACTGGACAATTCCGCCTTCCCAGATACAGCGGGAAAACCGGAGCACGAACAGCATCTTCTAGACTTCTGAGAACCTGTTCCTCCCCACCAATAGAAACTACGAACAAGGCGTCAGCAAGGTAATAACGCTGGGACAGTCTCGCATTACTTTGCTTATTCCAATCGATTGCGGTTTGGTAGTCCCGAAGTAGCGAACCAGGCTGGTCCACCCGTACTCCGAAATCCAGAGCCACTAAATCCTCTAACGAATCTGACCTTCGCCGTCCTTGCGCGGCAGCAAGTAGCCCCAGCGTTCCTGATTTAGTGGGCACGTGGTGAGTCTGTCTGATTCCATATCTACTGTCTGCGCCCCATGATTGGAGAGGGCCTTTGAACTGTAATAACAAACACTTACTCATAGATAAGCATCCAATTCGAAACGCACGTTGCCGACCAATTCTGAAAGAGTCGACAATTCACCGAGTTGAGTAGCGGTCTCCGCGATCGAGCGAGCGGCGAGCACCCAAGATTTAATTGGGGACATCCCATACATTTCTTCCAGACCACGTTCTTCGTCGACCAGCCGGCGAACAGTCTCGTGTCGACGTCCTCCGTCTGCGTCCCCCAGCACGGGTTCTTCAAATGCGTTCACGTAAGACACCGGGCGGTCATTTCGAAGTGACACCACCACCAGCTCGGGAAGAGTCTGATTTGCGAAGGTGTTGATTTTCCCGGAAGGCAGCGATTGAATAAACGCCTGGATAAATGCTTCAACAGCCGCTTTCGTGACCTCTGCGTCACCAAGGTTTGCAAGCAAACTATCCACGGAAACGGTGGCATATCGATAGAGAGTTGAGGACATCATTTGCACGGTGCCGATCATGCCAGCCCCGGTCTCCTCCGCATCTTCGACCTCATCATCCACCGCAGTAAAGTAATCAAACTCCGGTTCCGAGGGTCCAACGCCTATGGCATGTGCCACCTGGACTGCTGCGTCTACGTTATACGCTGGCTCATCTGCAATCATGCGACCAAACATAGCGATATCAACAGAGTGGTCCTGATCAAGTAGCGGGTCCACCACTTTCTTGGTCCATTTTTGATCGGGGTCTTCCAAAATTGCGCGAGCAACGTTCGTGATCTGCTGGTCGCTCAAGAAGATCAAGTATCGACTTTGCGGAAGCTCTGTTAAATCTTCTTTATCTGTTTCTGATTTTTTATCTTTCTTTTCTACAGTAATTTTTCCAGCTTTGAGAATCGCCTCTGCAATTTCTCCGATGCGTTCGGCAGACCAGTCAGATTCATCCAAGCCACGTTCTACGACAAGCTCCTGTGTTCGAACGACAATCTTGCTGATCACTCTCTTGGTACGAACTCCGAGTTGGTCCTGAGGCAGCCGTTCCTTGAAATCTTTTCGAATTGCCCGCTTCCAAGCTTGCGAAGACACTCGATGCCGGGGAACACCTCCGAAGGTGGCTGTCTTTGGAGCGCCTGTCTCGTCCCTGTTGATATTGCTCGGTGGCACAGTCTGAATTGTATGAAGATCAATGTAAAGTGTCATTTCAAACCTTTCATAAGATAGGAGTAGTTAGTGTTATTCAGTTGGCGTGATCTTGTTTTTGAGGTCGCAGTGCACGCGCGTAGGAGCGCCCCCACTGAACAAGAACTGCTTGACGTCGTTTTGGGAGACGTAAGCGGATAAGATCTTCCGCCAGGCGACCATAGTCCTGCGGAATATGATGCGCGTTCAACAAGCTCACGAGCGCGCGCAGGTGGTATTGCAAACTCTTGGGATCACGAGCCACCATCAACGCATCGAGGCGCCCCTTGATCGAACCGCTCTCGGCCCGTTGAGCTAGGGTTCCTACCGCTCTACCTAAATCGATACCTGGCTCGTGCATGAGTTTGCGCTCAGATTGCTGATGCAGGGCAAACATGGAAATCGATACTGCCGCAGCCCACTCGCTGGTCGATAATTCGGGCCCCTTACCGACTGCTGACTCTGGAAGATTCATGAGAACCTCGTCCGCTATAGTTGCCCAGCTCATCGGATTCTCACCCGGTTGCTCTCCAGCAGCACGGCGTAGTCGGGCAAGGGTTGCGCGGCTATGAGATAAAGACCGCGGATTATTTCCGAGCAGTCCGGAGCCCAGCCGATAAGCTGCGAAGCTGACGGCTTTGTAAACCGTGGGCGTCGTTTCCGTTTCCTCGGAAGTACTCCGAGATTCTGTTACTTCTGTCATTATTTAGCACCTACCTTCTGCACCTCATTTTCGGCAGTTTTATTTTGTGTTTGTGTCAATGTGTTGATACGTCGTGAGAATTGATCCCAGGCTGTTACGGCGCTCTTCAACAATCCGTTCTCGTCATGCCATCCGAGGAGAGCTTTCTCACCAGCGCCACGAACGAGCACTTGTGCCTCTGGATAAACCAGTTTCCTAACGAGATCGAGCCACTGTTGTCGGTACTCTGCAGGGTCTACGTCGAGCGAAAAGTTCTCCACCCACTTCTTGAACGGCTCATTTAGCTCCGTCAAAAAGCGCTCTGTTGCTTCGGCGTTGAATGCGTACTCTCCGCCAGCGGCTTCAAGAAGGTTGCCAGCGAATTGACCTAACGAGGTTGCTACGTCCATCGTTCGTTGCGCAGCGGTTATAAGCATCTCTGATGAGGTTGCGTCCCTAGCGGCCAGAGTCGCCAACTTCATCGGAAGTTCTTCATGAATTGTCTGCTTATAACTCGAGCTTTGCGGACCGTATTCAACCCCGACCAATTCAATTCCAACAGACGCTTGTGCATCTTCTTGGAGCCCATTTTTGGGGTCGCGCAACCACCGAATGGTCTCCGGTTGCAAATCTGCAGTATTGTCTAAATCTTCTATCGCGCCCGTCCTCGTTAACAGTGCTTCGATGCCACGCCACAGAGTTCGTGACGCATTGTGGGTTTTTGGAAACCGTACAACCGACCTTTTCGTCGACTGTTGTTTGCTATACCGATATCCCGTCATAGGATCGTTAAACTGATTGCGCAGTTCGATCCGGTCACCGTTCGCGATCAAAATTCCAACAACATCTTCACCTTGATGAAATAGGCGCACGCGTCGAATCTGCCAGGTCAAGAGTTCGCACGGACCTCGAGGAATGTCTCTGCCATGTGTCTTCGCCGTATCAGGATCATCCCGTTCCCAAACCGGAACATCTTGGGCCATGCTGTCGCCGAACACCATCGTTGGAACAGTGTTGAGTAAGAAAGTCTTAGCTAGATTCGGTCCATGGATGACGACAGCCCCGGAAGCACCGCTCCATCCGGTCCCGATGGGGTACCCTTTGCCACCTTTAACGCGCGGGTCACCCACGGCACCACTTTTGATTCCTGAATAATTCCAAGCTTGCAAGAACAGCAACCAACGTGCAGCTTCGGAAGCATGGACAGAAGTTAGTTCTTCTCCAGCTCGCATGGTGAAATAGTCACTTTCAGCGTCCGGCACCAGTTTTCTGATCCCTGCTGAGTACTCATCTTTTGGCGTCCTGAGGTCATGGACCTGCATAAATGGTCTCTGAGCGTCAAAGAGGTCAAATCGGCCATGCCATTTATCCAGGTACTCATCAATGACCTGTCCGAACGTCTCCAAGGTTTCCAAGGTGTATGCCTCACGCCACCACCGGTTTTTATCTGTACCTCTAAGGCTTGTGAGCAAATCGTCATCTCTATTGGCCCGCCAGTAGATGACCAACAGAATTCGCAAGACTGCGAGGTCTTGAGCGGGGGAATCTCCTAGGACTCTCCTAATTTCTGTGACTCGCTGAAAAAGCTCTCGAATGGACAATTGCGCAGTCGTGCCGTCGAGTAATTCGACCTTGATCCAGGCGCGATCAACAAGGTTGAATGACACCGTTTGGTGCGGATCACCCATCATTTTCCTCTCTTCCGTTCCTACCCTGAGCTGTATCGTCTACTAGTCCCAGATCGATGTCGTATCGAAGTTGCCTGCCACATAATTCGGTGCGGTTTGTTTCATCCAGGTTTAATTGAAGTTGCCCTCTGAGCACGGGTGAATCTTGCCAGGCCTGGTCCGTTGCACCCTCTAATTCCGCGAGCGCTCTGTCGAACAAGTGCCAGTTGGAGAAGACATGTGGCAATCTGATGGAACTGGCAGCAATCGCTCTCGCACAGTTCTCATCGGGAGTCATCCCGTGAAACACTGGATCGAAGTCATCGCCGAAGACCTCCGTGATGAGTTCATAGCTTGCCGCGTTCACTTTTCTCGTCAGACACACTTCCAAGGACGGTTCCGTGTCACGAACTTGAGCTAAACCTGCTTCTTCGGAAACGGCATTCTTCTCGATGTCTGCAGTCTGTGTCGTCCATAAATCTCGAAAAGAAGTCGCAGACAACGGAGGCTTAAACATAAATGCCTTGGCCTTCTCCTGGGCAACTTCTTTAGCGGATAGGAGTTCTTCTCGTGCTTGTTCAAATTCCTCGGCCCAGCTTCCAGGGCCTAGGCACGACGATCCGTACGTCTGTGCCACAAGGTCAGGAATATCATCTGGTAAGGAAACCAACGGACGGTGGGTCCCACCCCTGTTTTTGAGTAGCGCCCAGGTGTTCATCAGGAGTGCTTTGTGATAGATGAGCTCCTGTGTGGTCTCGAAAACAGGTGGCTTGCTCTCATCGCCGTCGACCTCAAGTCCCCTAATTCCAATCTTGAGCTTTCTGGACCATTCCGGCCTGTCCCCTACCGGTCTCTCGTGTCGATGAACGCGACCAACTCGTTGAATAATCAGGTCCATAGGAGCTATATCGGTGACCAGAGCATCAAAATCCACGTCGAGGGATTGTTCAACGACTTGCGTTGCCACAACAATAAGACGATCAGGGCGTCCTTGCCTTCCAGTCTCCGAAGGTCCTAGAGCATCGACGAGGTTTTGTTCCTTCAACACTCGGTGGGCCGCTATAAATCGTGCGTGCAAGAGTTCGGCGTGGTCCCCAACTTTCGCACGCGCTAATCTGTATGCTTCTTGTGCACGCGTCACAGTGTTGCAAAGAACCAAGAGACAGCCTCCGTGCTCTGCCACCTGGTCCATGACCTCGCCAAGATCGTTCAATCTTTCACCAAGAGACTCAAATTCAAGGGCTCGTCCCGGACTGTTCTCTTGGTGAACCGGAAAAACCTCGATATCGTCTTTGTGTGCAACGGTTACTACCGGATAAGAGTCGCCCGACGACGTGACCGAAGCGGGATCGACAGGTTTTCCGGTCAACCCTTGCCGATAAGAAGCCATTAATTGAGCCTTCACTTCGTGGGGTAGCGTTGCCGAAAGCAATACCACTGGTGTCTGGTAGGCACCTAGCCACATCAAAACCCTGGATAAATAAGAGTTCATGTAGCTTGTATAGGAATGAACTTCGTCAATGATGACGACTTTGCTTGCAATTCCGAGATGTCTCAGCATTGCGTGTTTAGACTGTAGGCCCATCATCAACACCTGATCTACAGTGCCCACCACAAAATTAGACAAAATGCCCTTCTTGCGGCCATGAAGCCACTGATGCGCAATCACATTTTCAGGCGTTTCAGCCAGCGACGTGTGAGAATCTTTGTCGGTACTGTTGCTGTCAACACCGATCGCAGTCAGGTGTCGTTGCTTCTGTGCAAGCTCCTCTGCGTCAGGGTTTAAGTAGTTTTTTGAGTGACCAAGATATAGTGACGCGACACCGTCTGCACCAACGAAGGATTGGGCCCAACGTCTAACCCGACGGAACAACGCATCGGACGTTGCCATCGTCGGGGCAGCTACCATAACACCGCTACGACCGGTTTGAGCCGCCAAAGTTTCTGCTGCCGCGAGTGCAGCTTCAGTTTTACCGCTTCCTGTATCGGCCTCAAGCGTGATGAGCTTTGGACCTTGAATTTCGCGGGCAATCTTGACGACTGCGCGCTGAGCATTACGCGGCTTTCTCTCGGGTGGCCAAGCAAATCGTTGTTGATACCCAGCAACTACGTCGTCAGGAAAAGCCTTGGCCGGTACAGCTTCAGTCAAAGCTAATTTTGCAATGGCTTCATTTCTCCGATGCTCCGACGTTTGCTCATCCGGTGGACTCAAAGGAAAAAAGAACTGGTTCGAGGCGATCCAGTCGCTCATAATCACCAGAGCGGTCAACAGCATCTGCTGAGGCGCACCGAGACTATCGGGCTCATCTGGCAGTCCTGAAGACAGGTCGAACCCCGTTATATCAGCGATATTCTCTATCATTTCCTGCTGAACTCTGACCCATTGTGCGTCCCTAGCGGGAGCGAAGGCCTTAGCTCGAGACTCTTGTCGTGCCGAGACCGGTAATCCATGGTGAGCACCGACTATTTCTGCGACTGCCAGAACAGCTGAATCCAACAATGGGCCCTCGCCCATAGCCAACCCACCGTGGCTACTCAACTGCGACATTAGATCGTAAAATGATCCTACCGAGTGAGGATATTTGTCCTCCTTCGCTTCGGGATAATCGAGCATAAATCCCTGTTCAACGAGGCGATCGATATAACCCTGACCGTCCTGGCGCCCGAGTACCTGGGTTTGAAAGACGGGGTCCGCTTTGCCCACGTCGTGAACACCAGCGAGAAACGTCGTCAGTTGGCGAAGCCGAGACAGATTCAAGCCCGTTGATGTCGATAAGAAATCTTTAATCCCCGGCGCCAACCAGCTGTCCCACAAATATTCAGCCACAGCGGCCGAATCCATCATGTGTCGTGGCAAATTCATCCACGTGCCGGCGTCGGCGTCACCGGTCTTAGCCCAAAGAGCCCGGCTGTCAGCACTCCATTGCACTTGTGAGTCATTCAAAACTACTTATCCTGTCTGTCGCGTGAGTGAGACTACGTAATGGCTTCGCTCTTGAGCATATAGAGTCCTTCCGAGTTAATCAATAGCCCGCAACCAACAATTACCATGTTTTTTATATGAAGGAGAGGTGAGCGTCCGATTCCTGCTACCGCAGGAAGCAGTCGGTAGGAAACTACCGCAACCGCCAATAACCATTGGCTCATCCCCGACGCATCGAGGCAAAAGGACGTTCACACCCTCTGCTCCCTAGAATACCCCTCACACCGGGGCGAGGTGTGAAGATCAGTGTCTCTCAAGGCAACGGGCGACCGCCGGAGGACTCCAGCTCTAATAGATACCGTTTCCAGTCCTCTCCCCCGCGATAACCACCGAACCCTCCGGAAGCAGGCACCACACGGTGGCACGGCACCAGAATCGGCAACGGATTACTAGAACAACCCGCACCCACCGCACGAGCTGCACCCTCGGCATCTAGCTGATCGGCTACCTGCGCATAGGTCAGGGTCGTTCCGTAAGGAATATCGAGCAGGGCTCGCTGCACGCGGGCCAAAAAGTTCTCCGCTACCGGGAGCGCTATGGGGATGGTAAACGCTTCTCGCTCACCCTGGAAGTACTCCGCTAATTGCGTCTCGGCTCGGTTCAGCACGCGTGAGGATTTCCGTTCCGTCGCGCCCGGGAAGCGTTCCTGAAGAAACTGCAACACTGCTTCGGAGTCGTCGACGAATTCTACGGCCAGTACGGTCTGAGCGTTCGCCACCAGGAGTAAAGGAGTCACCGGCGTCTCGATGACGCGATAGTACTGTCGTTCAGTGGTCATGATGCGCTCATCCTTCCAACTCGGCGCGTGGTAATCATCACATTAGCCCACGCGTGGGACATCGCGTGAGTATCCGAGCACCCAGTGTCTTCGGCGGGGAAGAATTAAACGAAAAAGACCTCGGCCGGATCTCTTCTTTCCGGTCAGAGGCCTTTTCCCACGGTGCGCGAGGGGGACTTGATCTCTTGCCCCCGTCCGGACAGGCACCGACCTCAAAGGGTGGAAACCCACATGAAATCAACGGCTTTCGGGGAGGAACCTGCGTTCGCGCACCTCCCGATACATGCGAAGACGTACTCGGTGCCCCATGTTTTGCCCCATGAACCCTGCGTTCAGGGATAGGCCGGATGTCACAACACGAGAAGGGCATCCGCATGGTCTCCGTCCTCAAGCTAGCGATGCCCCCGCTTGATCCGTTGCCCTTCGACGATCAGCCAGATGCCGACGGCGAGGAGCAGGCCGAACAGCAGCGCGCCGAGCAGGGGGCTGAGCACGGCGCCGATGTCCCACCCGGCAACACCGGTGAGCGGCGCGCTCTCTGCGGCGATCGTCGCAGTGCCCTCCGCGCTCACTATCTGCTCTGAGGTCACGATGACGGCGGGTGCGTTCAAAGCCCATGACACGAGACTTTCGACACCGACAAGCGTCACGACAGGCCAGGCAGCGGTACCGATGATGTGGTGTCGCTTCTGCCAGGTCTTGGAGTTCCAGAGGAGTACGACGCCTCCGATCCATCCGAGGAGCGGGAGGGAAACCGCCGAAGGTGACCAGGAACGCTGTCAGCCAGGTGTACCAGCCCGCATCGTGGGGTCGGTTTGCAACCTCTGCTCGTAGATCGGCGGTGACGTACTCCGGTGAACCGATCTGCTCGATCCTGCTTCGAACGGCCACGTCGTCCAGTCCCTCGAACTCCTCGGTGATGCTTTCCAGCAGTGACGAGACGGCTTCGGGGTCTGTACCTTCGAGCAGTCGCCTGACACGGCGCAGGTACCCCCTCGCGGTGGTGTCGAGTGTGGTCTGTGCGGTCATGACTGGTTCCCCTCTCTATCGGGCGTGATATGGCGTGTGACGGCGGGAACGAAGTGTGCCCACTGCTGACGGAAAGCATCCAGCGCCGCCTGCCCCGCGTCGGTCAGCTCGTAGTAGCGCCGAGTCCGCCCCTCATCAGAGAGCTGATCGAAGGTGGTGACGTAGTTGCTCTTACGAAGGCGGGTCAGCACCGGGTAGAGCGTCCCGATGCCGCCGATGATCTGACCCTCGTCCACGAGGAGCTGGGACAGCTCCCACCCATACATCGCGCGCTTGCTCAACAACCCGAGAACACACGCCTCGACAACGCCGCGCCGCAATTGCGCTCCGACATCCTCGATACTCATGCCAAGCACCATATCATGCACCACCTAATATCCTTCGACGATCTCATCGGTCCGACGTCGCACATCCACTGAGAACTCCGACGTTCTCACCGCATCTCTCCCGAATGGGCGTATTCTACCGTGGTAGATACACAGGTTTCCGTACTGGAAATATTGGTGGTGAGTGTCGTGCATGGTGGCGTGATCCCGTTCCGGGGAACCGGAGCTGACGGGCGCCGCTATGTCGAAGCAGACCGTTCCCGCGCCGATGACTACTACCTCGGCGCGGGAACCACGGTCGCTGAGTTCGCCGCGCTCGATGGCGCTGGCAACGTGACGGCCGAGCTGGGCCTTGACCCGGAGACGTATGCGGGTTGGGTGGACTGAGTGAACCCGGTCACGGCAGAGTCGATGGGGAGGCCGCGCCTGCCTGGAGAGGCTCGTCAAGGGTCGCCTCGGTTTATGGAGATGGTCGTGACCTCTCCGAAGTCGCTCTCCATCGCCGCCGCGCTCCACCCCGAGGTTTCCGAAGCTCTCGATCAGGCGCAACAGGGCGCGCTTTCCGAGATTCGATGCTGGCTCGCGCAGCACTCCGTCACCCGTGTTGGCCCGCGCGGACGTCAGGAGGTCGTGCCTATCGAGCACATGCAGGTCGTTGGCATCACGCCCCGGACTTCCCGTGCGGGTGATCCGCACCGCGACCGGCAGCGACGGCCCCCACCGGTGCCGGGGATCTGATCCAGACGCGCAAGAACAACACCAGCGTTGGGGTCGCGAACCGTCAGAACTGGATCGTGCAACACGTCGAAGACGACGGCACGCTCAGAGTGCGCGAGGCCGGGAGCGGGAGGAAGCGGCAGCGCACCCTGCGCATCCCCGGCCGAGTATGTGGCCGAGCACGCGCACCTGTCCTATGCGGCGACCGCCTACGGAGTCCAGGGCGCGACTGTGGCGGGGTCGCACACGCTTCTCACTGACGCCACCAGCGCCGCGAGCGTGTACGTCGGAATGACTCGCGGCCGCAAGCAGAACTTCCTGCACATCGTCGCCGAAAGCCAGGAGCAGGCGCGAGAACAGTTCATCGCGACGATGGAACGCGATCGCGCCGACCGAGGCCTCACCGACGCGACCGAACGCGCAGCGGAAGCTGTGCGAGGACTTGTGGAGGATGGGCCGGTGCGTCTCGTGCAGACCGAACGGGCACGCCTCACCCAGCTCATCGAACGCGCGGAACAGCACGCGGCCGTGTTCGAGGACGCCGCCGCGCGATTCGTCGAGCAGAAGCAAGCGCAGCACGTCGAAGCCGGGGAGCACGCCGAACTGGTCGTCCACGCGAAGGAGCTTGCGGCGCGCACCCGCCACACGGTCACGGCCGAGGTGGAAACGCGGGCGCGGGCGGACGGGCAAGAACTCGTAGAAGCTCGGGCGCATCTCCACACCGCCCGAGAAGAGGTGAGGGCGGCGAGGTTCGGGCGTAAGCGCACCGCCGCCCGGAACATCGACACCGCGAAAGAGTCGGTTGAGAAGATCGAGCAGCACATCACCCAGACCTGGGGCACCGCACCGTCTCTCTTGCGACCCGTCACCGAGTGGGCGCAGACCATCGCAACAGGACAGGCCGATGCCCATCCCGAGGTGCGGGCGGCTGAACAGGCCCTCAGCGAGGCGGAGGCCGCGAAGCGGCAGACCGCCGAGTGGCAGGCCGTTGAGCGGGATCGCCTCGCCGTCCAGGTCTACGGGGCGGAGCAGGCGCGGCAGATGCGAGGCACGTTCCGCATCCCCAACCCGACAGCCGACGCCGAACGCGCCAGGAAGCGCGCCGCCACAGGGCGGCGCATCATTGCTGAACTGTATGCGCGCCCCGTCGCGGAGGCCGCTGAATGGCTCATTCAACGACGCGAGCAGCAGCGAGCCGAGCATGAGGCTCTGCAAGCCCGCCAGGAAGGCTTGGCGCGCCGCAGTGCTGGCCTGACAAGGACTGGCCCGGATCAGCAGCCAGGGGCACTGGGCATCGGATGGTGAAGCCTCAGACGGTCCGCACAGTCGGGAGGGTACGCAGCGCGAGCGCCTGGCTACCTGCGAAGAGCGCGATATCGACCACGACGGCCAGAACCCCGACCACCGCGAGCAGCGTTCCCGCCGCCATCACGCACACCGCGACCAGAAGTGCGGCGAGGATGTTCACGCCCATCACCATGCGCAGCGCGGTCTGGATGCGCAGCTTCAGCAGCATCCACAGCACGAGGCCCGCCCACAGCACGACCGTGACACCCGCAGCCGCGATCAGCAGTTGCGGCAACGCGACGACCTCGGCGATGGGCGCAGCGAAGAGCGCGACGGACGCGCCAAGGAGCGTGCAGTAAATCGCGTCAAGGCGGAGGCTCCACCTACCGAGCTTGTGCCCGTTGATCCGTTTCATGCCGTCCTCCTACGCGCTGGCGCTGTAGCGCTGGCGGGCGGCCTCGCCGCTGGTGCCGATTGCCTCACCGACCTCGCGCCACGACAGCCGCTTCTCCCGCGCCGCACGCACTGCGTCGGCCAGTTCACGCTCGGCAGTGTCGCGTCGCCAGGCGGCGAGCTTGACGGCCATGACGGGCGAGATCGGGGCGTCCTTATCGCCGGGCTTGGGGTCGTAGTTCTCGAAGGCGTCCGCGAACTCGTCGGCGCGGGCCTTGATGTCTTCGATAGAGCGTGGAGCCATGATGTTCACCTCAGATACTTGGGTCGGGCCGGACGCATCGCGTGCGCGATCGCGATGATGCCGTGCCATTCGATGACGCCGACTTCAACCAGGGTGCCGGTCTCGTCGGGGCCGATGAACATGGTCATCGCGTCGTCTTGCACGAAGTGCCGGACAGGGAAACGGAGCGCATGAAGCATCGCCGCATCCGAGACGCCGTGCCGGTGGGCACTGTCCAGGATGAGCGGTTCCGACTCCATGCTCACAAGTTTACTTGCCACAAGTTATCTTGCCAAGCGGGGCAACAAAGACTTGCGCGGGGGTGCCGAATCGGCACCGCCGTATCCGAGTGTCAGGACTCGCCGGTATCGGTCACGGCATCTGCGAAGAGGGCGAGGAACTTCTCGCGGGGGATCACGATGCGCCGCCCGAGCTTGACATGCGGGATCGTGCCCTCGTTGATGCTCGTGGTGTTCGTGCGGGGATCGACGCCGAGCGCTTCGGCGGCTTCCTTGCTGGTGATGACGAGGCTGCGCCGTTTGCGGAGGTCGTCCATATCGAGGGTGCTCTGCCACATGTCGCACCGTCCGTTCGTGTCAGCGCCGAGAAATGTGGTTCATCCCACCGTAGAGAATCGCACTTGTACTGTCAAGCATTGCGTTGTAGTTTTCTACTATGGAAACAGAGAGGGTGCGGGGCAACCCCGCAGGCATCACGAACACGCACGTCGCTCAGAACATCCGCGCGGCACGTCAAGCGATCGGCATGGACTTGCGCACCATGTCCGACGGGCTGAAAGCCGCCGGGCGCAAGCTCTCGACTTCGGGGATCAGCAAGCTGGAGGCCGGGGATCGCCGCGTGGACGTGGACGACCTCACCGTGATCGCCTACCTGCTACGCACCACCCCCGCAGCCCTCCTGACCCCACCGGAGGAGCAGACGACACTCACCGGGGTGCCGGAGGGGTATGAGCCGGAAGAGATCGACAGGTGGATACGCGGGGAACTCGTCCTCACCGATGAGGGACTGTTCAACTACTGGCAGCAGGAATGGGTGGTCTGCACCGACCGCATCCACCACCTCGAAACCACCCTCGCGGGCATGACCGCTCCAAGCAAGGACGACCCCGAGAAGACCAGCGCGCACCCGAAGACCATCGCCGCCTACCAGGAACGCCTGGATCACGCGCGGGCACGCGCGCGCGTGATCCAGGAGCGCGGCGTGCAGGTCGATCCGGAGGGGCGCGTGTTCAACGCCGCCGACTACATCGAGAACTATGGGAATACTCACCGGCCTGGCAAGACCACGGCGAGGAGCATGCTGTCATGACCAGGAAACAACAGCCCGCGGAGCAGGGTGGCGGGGGTGAGAAGCAGCAGCGGCGCTCCCGTTCCCGGCAGCCGGGCTCGATCCAGGCCTACGACACCGACACGGGGATCGCCCGCCACTACCGCGACCTAGAAGACCACGGCCGCAACGACGAATACGGCAAAGGACAGCCGCTCTCGGCGAACTCAGTTCACAAGGTGCATGTCGTGCTCGGTGCGATCCTCGATGCCACGATTGACGACGGGCACCTGACCGTGAACCCGGCGAAGAAGAAGCGCACCGTGAAGCCCCCGAAGTCCAGCGACGTGCGGGCACAGAAACCCGAGATCGCGACCTGGACGGCCGAGCAGTTGCAGACCTTCCTCACCTGGAACCGCGACACCCTCGAAGACGAACTGTTCCCGCTGTGGCGACTCATCGCCTACACCGGCATGCGCAGATCAGAAGCCCTCGCGCTCCGATGGTCGGATATCAACACAAAGACGATGCGGGTCAGCATCCGCCGCGCCGTCGACACCGACGACTGGACGAAGACGAAGACCACCAAGACCGGGCAAGCCCGCGTCATCGACATCGACGCCGAAACCCTCAAGGTGCTCGCCTCCTACAAGGTCGCACGAGCCGAGGTGTCGTTCGAGCTGGCGAAAGCCGACGCCTACATCTTCGGCGACGATGATGGGAAGCTTCGCTCGCCCGACGCGATGACCAGCCGCTGGGATCGCCGCTTGAAGTGGGCGACTGAGAAGTTCGACTCTCTGCACCGGGTGACGATCAAGGGACTGCGTCACACCCACGCGACCCTGCTGCTCGAACTTGGCGAGCACCCCAAGGTCGTGCAAGAGTGGTTGGGTCACTCCACGATCACTACGACGATGAACATCTACTCCCACGTCACCCCGACCATGCAGCGGTCGGCAGTAGACCGCTTCGCCGCACACCTGGGTTCGTAACCGACGCCGTAACCCAGTAAGCAGACAACTCGGAGCTCTCTGCGTTCGGGCCAATGAGGTCTAGCTTCTCCGAATCAACATGCGCGCGAGTGCCTGGCACCCCAGCGCAGCAGGGAGCAGGAGCGCAGCCCCGACAGCGTAGTCTTTCGCGCGAAGTGGCCCGCCGAAGTCGCGAAGCTCCCGACGAGCGGACTCGGCACCGGGCAGCATGACCGGAAGCGCGGTTGCAACGCCAGCCGTGTACCGACGTTGCAGCACCGAAGCCAACAGATGCGTACCAACGTGTGCCTGAAGTCCCGCCACCATCGCCCGATAGAACCGCGAGCGGCCATTCGATACCGCGCCCCGGCGACAGGCAAGAGCGACAAGAACTCCCATCAGGCCAACAGCCAGCCATGACTGACGCTGATCCATGCGCAACGCCTCGATACCAGTCCGATCAGCCAGGGCATCGCAGGTGCTCGGAAAAGCCACCGCCTCCTCGACATCGTGAACAGCCCACGCGATGAAGAGATGAGCGGGGCCACGGGCGTGCATGCCATAACGCTACCACGAACGCTGCTTCGAGACCGTTGCGGCGCACACGCCCCCGAGGGTAAGGCAACATCGAGCCCCGCACAGAAGCCTCGGTGATTGGCCTGGTATGGCAGCCATTAGCACTTTTTCTAGCACTTCCGACGCAAATGACCCCCAACCTGAGAGATAAAATCCCAGGTCAGAGGCCTTTTCTCACGGTGCGCGAGGGGGGACTTGAACCCCCACGATCTTGCGATCACTGGCACCTGAAGCCAGCGCGTCTACCAATTCCGCCACTCGCGCAAATCATGGTACTGTTCCACAGCGAGTCACCACCGTGGGTTGCACAGCGAAAACTATCATAATCATAGGGAGCTCGATTCACCTAATCGTGAAGCCTTTCGTAGAGAAGCATCACAACTGAGCCACGTTTTTCTCGCATTTCCGCTTGAAAACAGGGTGTATGGTCGAGGAAGTTGTGACCCGTGTAGCCCAAAGATACGCAAGGGCATTACACTTTAGTACTCTGACGTGAGGAGAGAACACCTCCTCGGCCTGTTAGGTCATGTCCGAGGTGTGTTCATGTTCATCTCCTAAAATTGACCCATAATATTGACGAAGGGGGTGCCTCGGTGGGAGTACTCGACAATCTCGAACGCGGCCTCGAACGTGCCGTGCGAACGGTCTTCACCGCCGGTGGCGCTCGTAAGGTCAAGCCCGTTGAGATCGCTAACGCGCTACGATTGCACTTGGATCGCGAATCCATCTCACTACACGAGGGCCGGACTCTGGTGCCCAATGTCTTTTCGATCTCGTTCTCACCCCAGAACTTTGAACAGATTCGACACTGGGGTTCAGCATTGGCTGAAGAGCTCTGCGATGAGGTCATCCGTCACTCTTCCGAGCAGGGCTATACGCTCCAGGGGCCGGTGCGTGTGACCTTCCTGGAAGATCAGAACGTCTCCCGCGGTGATATCTCGATCGAATCCGAAACGCAGGCCGCGCAGTCCACCCCAGCACCGGCACCGCGACAACAACAACGCGCCCGGCAACCAGCGCCTGTTGCGCCCACCCAACTCCAACCGGTTCTCGAAATTGACGGGACCACCTACTCCTTCACGTCTCCGTCTATCGTGATTGGTCGCTCGTCCGAGGCTGATATCACGATCCAAGATCCCGGGATTTCTCGTCGCCACCTGGAGGTGCGCGTGCACGGAGACAGCGTAACCGCCGTCGACCTGGGCTCCACCAACGGCTTTTATATCAACGGGCAGAAGGCCCGAGGCTCGGCCGTCTTGCGCCACGGGGATACCGTGACCGCCGGACGCACTCGGATGACCTTCCGGATGGTGCCGAAACAACAGTCCCGGCAGGGAGGGTTTTAATGAGCGAACTCGCCGTCGCTGCCCTTCGTTTGGGTCTGCTGGCCGCCCTATGGGTGTTGATCATTGCCATCGTCGCCTCGCAGGGCCGAGATTTGATGGTGGGCCGTCGTAATAAAGTCCGGGGACAACAGGCCGATGCGATTGCCGTCTCCCCCGACGGAGCCCCGGCCAGCCAAGGACCCCGCGCTGATGCCCCGAGCGCCCCTCCACGCGCTTTGGCCACCCAGTTGGTAGTCACCGAAGGGCCCCTGTCCGGACATATCGTGGATCTACAGGGCGCGCCACTGATGATGGGGCGCGCCGCCGAATGCGACCTGGTGCTGGATGATGATTATGTCTCCGGGCGCCATGCTCGCCTGTTCCCGCAGGGTACCCGCTGGTTCCTCGAAGACCTCGGATCCACCAATGGCACCTATATCAACGGCGCGCAACTGGCGCGAACCCTCGCTGTGGAGCCCGGCACCCCGATTCGCATCGGTAAAACCGTGCTGGAGCTGAGGCAATAACAATGGCTTTAATGCTGAATTTTGCCGCCCGATCCGATGTGGGTAGAGTCCGCGCCAAGAACGATGACTCAGCCTATGTGGGTCGTTACTTCGCGGTGGTCGCCGATGGAATGGGCGGACACGTCGGGGGCGATGTCGCCTCTGCCTCAACCGTGCTGGATTTGGCACCATTGGATCGGCCCGATCAGCAAGACCCCGAGAATGTGCTGGCCGATGAAATTCAATCCGCCAACCTGATTCTCAACGACCTGGTCAATACCAACCCCAAACTGGCGGGAATGGGTACCACCTGCACCGCTTTACTGGTCGATCACGACCAGTTGCACATGGCTCACATTGGTGACTCTCGGGCCTATCGCCTGAAAAACGACACCTTTGAGCAAATCAGTAAAGACCACACCTTCGTCCAGCGGCTGATCGATGAAGGCCGTCTCGACCCGGCCGATGCCGAATCTCACCCGCATAAAAACGTGTTGATGCGCGTGCTCGGCGACGTTGATGCCTCCCCCGAACTGGATGTGTCCACCTTTGCTGCCCAGCCCGGCGAACGCTGGCTGTTGTGCTCCGACGGACTCAACGCCGTGGTGGCCGACAACATCATCGAAGAAAAACTACGTTCGGCCGACGACATTGAGCAGGCGGTCGAGGAATTGGTCGACCTGACCTTGGCCGGAGGATCTCCCGATAACGTCACCGTCGTGATCTTCGAAACCGTGCCCGAGGATGAGACCAGCCGTCTGGCCCCGGTGGAAGAAGACACTACCGAGCTGACCCGTTCCGCCCGGGAGATCTCCGAATCCGACCCCCAATCCCCGGTTTCTGCGGCGCTATTACGTCACGATTTGGGCAAACGTCCGCACCTGCTGGTTGGTGCCGCCGCGCTGGCCACCGACACCGACCAGATTCCGATCGTGACCCGCTCATCCTCGGCCAAACGAGCCGCCGCGCTGTTGCACGGCACCCCGCAGGCCCTGGATGCCCCACGAGCTGAGAAGACGTACCAGCCGATCCCCTACCGCACGCTGAATGGCACCTCCGAAGACTTCTCCGACGATACCGACACCTCGCGCCCGCGCGGACGCAACTGGCCATTGATCGCAGCATTGCTCACCATCGTGGTGCTCATTGTCGGTGGCGGGATCGCCGGCTACTTGTGGTCCCAGAACCAGTACTACGTCGGTGTTGATGGCGACCACGTGGCCGTATACCGTGGTGTCGCCCAGGATCTGGGCCCGATCGAGCTCTCCCAGGTCGAAGAAACCACCGATATCCCCCTAGACCGACTCCCCGGCTACACCCGGCAACGGGTCGAGTCCGGGCTGACCGCCCAGGATCTCAACCACGCCCACGATATTTTGGAAGATCTGCGCAGCTCCATGATCCCTGAAGCACCGCCGGTGGAGTTGCCCTCCCCCCAACCGACCGACCCCGATATTCCCGAGGTCAGCAATTCTCGCGCATCGGGTGCCGTCGCTGGCGCCACCGGCGGAGCGATTGGAGGTACCGGATCATGACCGTCGTCTCCCCCTCCCGTCCCCGCCGGGCCACCGAGCTGCTGCTGATCATCCTGGCCCTAGCCATCGGCATCGCCGCTAACGTACTGGCCGGTATCGGCATGGAAACCCCGATCACCAACGACTACTGGATCCAGGCCGGGGTGATGACCGTGTTGGCCTTCGCCTTCCATGTCGTGTTGCGCGTCAAAGCGCGCTACGCTGACCCCTACATTCTGCCGATCGTGCTGACCCTGAACGGTCTGGGGATCGCGATGATCCACCGGTTGGACCTGGCCAAAGACCCCCAAACCCACTTCGCCAGTTCCCAGCTGGTCTGGACCACCTTGGCGATGGTGATCGCCATGGGCATTCTGTGGTTCCTCAACGATCACCGCAGACTACGCAACTGGACCTACCTGTTCTTGGTTGCCTCCGGTGTGATGCTGGTGTTGCCACTGATCCCCGGGCTCGGCATGGAGATCAACGGTGCCCGCATTTGGGTCAACCTCGGCATCGGTCAATTCCAGCCCGGTGAAATCGC
Source organism: Auritidibacter sp. NML120636 (assembly GCF_003185945.1). NCBI lineage: Bacteria > Bacillati > Actinomycetota > Actinomycetes > Micrococcales > Micrococcaceae > Auritidibacter > Auritidibacter sp. NML120636. Next base: position 26,526 of record NZ_QHLO01000011.1, on the reverse strand, counting down.
CAAGATCACCCTGGCCATCTTCTTCGCCGGCTACCTCTCGGCCAACCGCGACTTGATCCTGTTGGCCGGGAAGAAAATCGGTCCCATGGCATTCCCACGCGTGCGCGACCTGGCCCCGCTGGTCGTTGCCTGGCTGATCTCGATGGGCGTGCTGATCTTCCAGCGCGACCTGGGTTCAGCGGTTTTGTTCTTCGGCCTCTTTCTGGCCATGATCTACCTGGCCACCTCCCGGCTGTCCTGGATCATCCTCGGTCTGCTCGCGGTGGCAATCGGCGGTACCTTCGCCGTCTCGACTTTCGACCACGTCCAAGCCCGCATCAACGGCTGGCTGAACGCCTTCGACCCCGAGGTCATCAACGCCCAGGGAGGCTCCCACCAGGTGGTGCAGGGCCTGTTCGGGTTGGCCTCCGGGGGTCTGCTAGGCACCGGACTGGGTGGCGGTCGGCCGGACCTGGTGTATGCGGCCAACTCGGATATGATTATCGCCAGCTTCGGTGAAGAAGTCGGCTTTGTCGGTCTGGCCGCCATTATCCTGCTCTTTGTGTTGCTAATAACCCGGTTCATCCGCGCTGCTCTGGGCGCCCGCGACTCCTTCGGAAAACTGTTGGCCGCCGGGTTGGCGGTCTCCATCGGGATCCAGTGCTTCGTGGTGATGGGCGGAGTCTTACGCGTCATTCCGCTCACCGGCCTGACCACACCCTTCATGGCCGCCGGTGGTACCTCAATTCTGGCCAACTGGATCATTGTGGCCCTGGTGCTGATGGTCTCCCATGCGGCCCGGCGCCCAATCATCGTCGGCCCCATGGTCAACGCCTCCGGAGACGGATCCGGTACCGGTGACCGCGCCCATGCCGAAGGTGCTACGCCGAGCACCCCACAGTCGGTCAGCACCCAGCCGTCCAGCACCCCTCCGGCCACCGCTGGTGGTGGTCACCAGTGAACCAATCAATCCGTCACGCCTGGATGGTGTTGGTGGCCATGTTCGTGGTGCTGTTGGCTGCCGCCAGCTATGTGCAAGTCATTGGCGCCCAAGAGTTGAACAACAATGAAGCCAATACGCGCCAGCTGTACCAGCAATTTGGCTCCAACCGTGGCCCGATTCTGGTCGATGGCGAACCTATTGCTGAATCGGTCCCGGCCGACTCAGATAACTTTGACTACCAGCGCGTCTACCACGAGCCCGAAAAGTACTCGGGCCTGACCGGCTTCTACTCACTGACCTACGGGGCCACCGGACTGGAAAATAAACTGAATGCCGAACTGTCTGGAACCGCCGACGGGATGATTGCTGACCGGCTGAACAACTTGTTGACCGGTGGCGAGCAACGTGGCGCCCAGGTCGAGCTCACCATTGACCCACAGATGCAAGAGATCGCCTATTCGGTGCTTCCCGACGGGATTAAATCCTCGGTGGTGATCTCCGATCCGGCCACCGGCGACGTTCTGGCCATGGCTTCCAAGCCCAGCTACGACACCAACCTGCTGGCCACCCATTCCGGTGCTGAAGCACGGCAGAATATGGAAGAGATCACCTCCCAAGAAGGGCTCTCCCCCTATCGCACCGCCGCCACCCAAGAGGCGGTGGCACCGGGCTCCACCTTTAAGCTGATCCAGGCCTCGGCCATGCTCGAGTCCGGCGACTACGATCCCGATACCACCTTAGATCTGCCAAACTCCATTACGCTGCCACAGACCGACGGTCTGCAGTTGCGCAACTTCGAAGGTGGCCTCTGCAGTAGTCCTAACCAGGCTGATTTCCGCTATATCTTCGCTCAGTCCTGTAACACTCCGTTCGCCACCGCGGCCATGGAGATGGGACAGGAACCGATTGTGGAGATGGCAGAGGCCTTCGGCTTCAACGACACCTTTGACATGCCACTAACGGCGACTAATTCCAGCTTCCCCACCGAGCAGTTACCCGACGCCACCCTGGCCCAGTCGATTCTGGGTGCGGTGGATGTCCGCGCCACCGCTTTGCAGATGAACATGGTGGCCGCCGGTATTGCAAACGACGGCACACTGATGAAACCCCAGCTGATCGATACGGTGCGCGGTCCCGATCTGAACTTGCTGGAGGACCCCGAACCCGAGGTCTACTCCGAGCCGATCAGTGCCGAGACCGCCAACGAGCTCACCGGCATGATGCAGGAAGCCGTGCAATCTGGTACCGCGATCTCGTCCCGATCCAATCAGGTTGATATTGCAGCCAAGACCGGTACCGGTCAGATCTCAGACTCCACCGGTGCCGATACCACAGTGCACTCCTGGATCACCGGCTTTGCTCCGGCCGATGATCCCCAGGTGGCGGTCACGCTGGTTTACGAAGACGTTCCATATGACACGGGGCACCAACTGACGGTAGATAATATGAAGAAGATCATGGAGGCGGTGGTCGAGCAGTGAGACCAACATCCGGGATGACGCTGGGCGGGCGCTACCAGCTCACCGATCGCATCGCCATTGGCGGTATGGGTGAAGTATGGAAGGCTCGCGATACGGTATTGGGTCGCATTACCGCGATCAAAATCCTCAAAGAGGAATATACCGGTGATACCAATTTCCTACGCCGGTTCCGTGCCGAGGCACAGCACACCGCGCTACTGAACCACCCCGGGGTGGCCAATGTCTTCGACTATGGGGAAGAAGAGGGCTGTGGCTACCTGGTCATGGAGCTCGTTGATGGCCCACCGCTGAGCGCCATCTTGGAGAAGGAAAAGGTCCTCTCCGCCGATCGGACCCTGACCATCATTGCCCAGACCGCCCGGGCACTGTCTGCCGCTCACGCCCAAGGTCTGGTCCACCGTGACGTTAAACCCGGCAACCTGTTGATCACCGCCAATGACCGGGTGAAAGTCACCGACTTCGGCATCGCTCGCCTGGCCGACCAAGTCCCGCTGACCGCCACCGGCCAGGTCATGGGTACCGCCCAATACCTGGCCCCGGAACAGGCCACCGGCCAGCAAGCCACCGGATCCTCCGACATCTACTCGCTGGGGATTATCGCCTATGAGTGCCTAGCTGGGCACCGCCCCTTCACCGGCGAATCCCAGATCGCCATCGCCCTAGCCCAGGTCAACGACGCCCCGCCGGAATTGCCGGAGTCCATTCCGGAACCGGTCCGCGCGCTGGTGATGTCGATGCTGTCCAAGGAACCCGAAGACCGGCCCCAAGACGCCAATGCCCTGGCCACCGCAGCCGAAGCACTGCATCGTGATGACACTGACGCCGCCGTCGGTGCGGTGCCGGGGATGATTCCCTTCCTGTCCGGCTCCGCCGCAACCGGTGGCGACGAAGATACCGCCACCCAGGCCATACAGACTCAAGCCATCGACACCCGTGGTGAACGCACCCAGGCTCTGGCAGCCGAGCAGACCAACCCAGCCACCGCCGCCTTGCCGCTGACCGGGGCCGGGGAAGGAACCCTGGACGAGGACGCTGAGCCCGGCCACGAACCACTCAGTGTGGACGAAACAGGCGAAGGTGACTCCGACTCACCGGGCAAACGCAAGCGTAGCCCCTGGACCTGGCCACTGATCGGGTTGATCATTTTGGTGCTGTTCACCGTGATCGGAATGTGGATCTCCTCGGTACTGAATAACGACGAGGAGCCCGATCCCGAGCCCACCGAATCCGCTTCGGAAGCCTCCGTGGAGGTCAATGCCGACGACTACGTCGGCCGTCAGGTTGACGAGGTCGAAGAAGAACTGACGGATTTGGGCTTTGAGGTCACTACGCAGGAGCGCGAAGATAGTGCTCCAGCCGGTGAGGTGCTCTCGCTGAACCCCACCGGAACGGTGGCCGAGGGGAGCGAAATTACCGTGAACTACTCGAATGGTCAAGGTGGCCAGCAGCAGAACCCCGGCACCCAACAGCAACAACAGCAACAGCAGGCACCGCCACAGAACCAGCAGCAGCCCCAGCAAACCCAACAACAGCAACAGGCACCGCCGCAGAACCAGCAGCAACAACGCCGGCAACAAACCCACCAACCACGACCCCAACAGACCCAGCAGGACCAACCGGAACCCACCCAGCAACCGGAGCCAACTCAGCAACAGCAGACCCCGGACGAACAGCCCGGCAACGGTCAGGGCAATGGTCAGGGCAACGGCCAGGCCAACGGTGGTGGCCAAACCCAGCAGGGTGGCCAACAAAACCCGGGTCAGACAGCGACCAACGGGCAGGGTGAGCAGAACGGTAACGCGCAGTCTCAGCGCAACGCCGAACTTCACGACCAGGCACCGCAGAACCGTTCCGAACAAAATCACCGGGAGACCTCCAGCCACGAAAACCGGTACTCACACGACAATTCCCTGCTCGCCTAGCGGTTCGGCCGTCCTGATAGGATTCTCCACGTGTCAGAACAGCAAGTACTCAACAATCGGTATGAGATCGGCGAGCTCATCGGTCGCGGCGGAATGGCCGACGTCTACCTGGGCCACGATCAACGCTTAGGTCGCCAGGTGGCGATCAAGATGATGCGCCCGGATCTGGCACGCGACCCCCAATTTCAGACCCGGTTCCAACGCGAGGCCCACTCCTCGGCTGCCCTGAATCACCCGAATATCGTGGCAGTGTTCGACACCGGAGAAGAGCGCCTGCCCGATACCGATCACACCGGGGTATCCTGCCCCTTTATGATCATGGAGTACGTCTCCGGCTCCACCTTACGCACCTTGTTGCGCTCCAGTGAGGTCAGCATCGATGACGCGGTGCATTGGATGTCAGGAGTTCTGGCTGCGCTGAACTACTCGCACGAACACGACATCGTGCACCGCGACATTAAACCGGCCAACGTGATGGTCACCGAGACCGGCGATGTGAAGGTCATGGACTTCGGGATCGCCCGAGCCCTGTCAGATTCCTCCACGACCATGACGCAGACCCAAGCGGTCGTCGGCACCGCCCAGTACCTCTCCCCCGAGCAGGCTCGCGGCGAGCAGGTCGATTACCGCTCCGATCTGTACTCGGCCGGTTGTGTGCTGTTCGAACTGGTTACCGGCCGTCCCCCGTTCGTGGGCGAATCACCGGTCTCGGTGGCCTATCAGCACGTGCGGGAAGACCCCCCGATGGCCTCGACCATCAACCCAGACGTGACCCCGGCCCTGGAAGCGGTGATCACCAAAGCCCTGTCGAAAGATCCCGATGATCGGTTCGATACCGGTGCCGACTTCGCCCAAGCCTTGGAAAATGCCCACTACCACGGCATCTTCCCCGATCACGACGAAGAAGCCACGACCCAGCACACCACGGTGCTACCGGCTGCCGTCCCGATGGCCGGCCCCGGGTCGGAGGCCGAGGCCACCCAGGCATTCTCCACCGTCTCGGCCACCGAATCCGAGCAGGACCCCCTGGATCCCTTTGCCCCGAACCACGACGACGAGGGCTACGTGGTCGAAGATCTCGACGAGCCCCAACCGCGCAAGAAGAAAAAATCTACCGCGTGGATCTGGATCGTGGTCCTGTTGCTCTTGTCCGGTGCCGGCGTGGCCGGCTGGTGGTTCTATCAAGACTGGCAGCAACAACAGATTGAACAATCTCAGGTCACCGTGCCGGACGTGGCCGGGATGTCGCAGACCGATGCCCAAAATGCATTGACCACCGCCGGATTGCGTCCGGTGATTGAGAACGTCCACGACGACGAAATTGCCGCCGATATTGCGGTGGGCACCGACCCGGCTGCCGGCGAGACGCTGCAGGAATATGATGAGATCACCTTGAAGATCTCGATGGGTCCCGAAGAGGTCGTCTTGCCCGAGGATTTGGCTGGTGCCTCTGAGGCGACCGTGCGCGATACGCTGGAAGGTCTGGGCCTGCGGGTCGACGATATCAACTACGTCAATTCGGCCACGGTGGATCGTGACCGACTGGTCAATACCAACCCGGAGCTGGGTTCAACGGTCTCCTATGGGGCAACGATTTCGTTGCAGATGTCCAACGGTCAGGTCGAAGTGCCCGATGTGATCGGCAGATCTCAGGCCGATGCCGTCCAGGCCCTGGAAGCTGATGGTGTGGGACTGTCGGCCAATGTGGAGACCGAAGAGACCGATGAAGCCCAACCCGATACGGTCATCAAACAGTCGGTGACCGGTGGCAACACCGTCGATCAGGGCTCCACCATTACCATCACGGTGGCCATTGAACCACCAGAACCCACCCCGACCGACGAGCAGACCACAGCCGAGCCCTCGCCGGAGGAAGATACCACCAGTCCGGAGGAGTCCGAGCCGGAGGAGACCACATCCACACCGGAGGACGAGAACTAACCCGCAATGCCCGGCACCGCCCGGCAACCCCGGGTAGATGCGGCTAGAGTGTGTTCACCCAGTTGCGGAGCATCTCGTGGCCACCTTCAGTCATCAGTGCCTCGGGGTGGAATTGCACTCCCCAAATCGGCAGGTGGCGATGCGCAAAGGCCATCGGTACCCCATCCGCTGTTGTGGCGGTGACCTCCAAGACGGTCTCATCCACGGTGTCACGTTCGGCTGCCAGGGAGTGGTAACGGGTGGCGGTAAAAGGATTGGGCACCGCCTCAAACATCGGGTGATCGGTGTGGGTCACGCTCGAGTTCTTGCCGTGGAGCTGTTGGGCAGCGCGGGAGATCCGGGCCCCGTACACCTCACCGATAGCCTGGTGCCCCAGACACACACCATATAGTGGCTTGGCCTGCTCAGCGGCCCAGCGAATCAGGTCCATGCTCACCCCCGCCGAGCTGGGATCACCGGGACCCGGGGAGATGAGCACCCCGTCAGCGGCCTGCGCGCGTTCCACGAACTCCTCCCAGCTCAGCGCGTCATTGCGCAACACCTCAACCTCGGCACCGGCATCGCGCAAATAGTTGATCACGGTGAACACGAAGCTATCGTAGTTGTCAATCACCAGAATGCGGGGGGACCTGGAGATCACTGCTCTGTCTCCAGGGTGGCATCGGAGAAGAACCCGAATTCAGACATCCACGGGTAGACGAACTCCATCAGCACAAACACGATCAGGGCAAGCAGGACGAGCACTTCGATCCACTTCAGCCAGGTGGGCCCGGGCAAGATATGGAAAAACCAGGCGTACATGATGTTCTCCTTTACCGTGCAGCAGCCTCAGCTGTTTCGGTTTCACGCTGGGTCTGGGTCGCGTGGTACTTTTCGTAGAGGTTTTCCATGGTCACCGGAGCCAGCTCGTGCATGGTCTCTTCGAGATCAGGATCGATCGTGGTGGCACCGGCGGGCATACTCTCCGCGGCCACCTCGGCGATTTCCTCCGGAGGACCGTCGGCCAGTGGAACGAACTCCACCTTTTCGGCGTGGGTCACCATCCGCTCTCGCGTGGTGTACAGCGGGTGACAGGTGGTAATGGTCAACCACTGGCCCGATGCCGGTCCACCGGGATCCAACGGGTTGGGGTCCAGGACCTCAATGGCGGTGGGAAGCACAATGTGGTTTTGTTTCACCTCGTAAACCCACCAGCCGTTAGCGGTTTGCAGATACATCCGGTCGCCTTCGACCACCTGGTCCATATCCCACAGGATTGAGCCGTGGGTTTGACGGTGCGCAGCCATGGCCAGGTTGCCTTCTTCGCCAGGACGGGGAGAATCCGGGTAGCGCCCCAACACGCCCTGATCGATGACCTCCGGACTAACCCCATCAAGCACCGGTGAGGACCAGTCTGAGCCCAGGCGTGGCACGTAGAGAATGCCCCACGCCTCTGCGCCGTCACCAACCTCGGCCGGCACCGCTGGATCCGGACCATCGCCGGTAAACATCCCGTCGTAGTTGCGTTGGAAGTCGTCGATGACCTGTTGCTGGTGGGCATCAGCCTGCCGATTGGCATCCAGGTTGGTCCAGTACAGTTCCCAGACCACGAATAGCAACAGGAACACCCCGGCGGTCACCAGCAGTTCACCTAAGACACTGACCACTGTGGGTTTGGCTGGACGCAAGGACCGACGCATCTTCTGATAGCTACCCGGGTGATAGTAGCCACCTGAGGGCTGACCGGACACGTCATCGTGGAACCGGCGACCGGGGCGAGGCAATCCGCCTCGGCGGGGGTGTGTGGCGTGTGTGCTCATGTTCTTCTCTCTGACCAGGCGAGCTCAACCAGTAGGTAGAATGTCGTCCTGGACCATTCTATGTCCGACCTACCACACTGTCCGCAATATCCACGTCAGGAAGTCCTGTGACGAACTCAGATCCAACTCGCCGTGAAGTGCTCGGAGAAGACATCGAACCTGATCCGCTACCGGTTTGGTACAAGGTGATCATGTTCGGACTGATGATCATCGGTCTGATCTGGATTATCGTGTATTACCTATCCGGAGCCACGCTGCCGATCCAATCCATCGGCGCCTGGAATATCGTGGTGGGCTTTGGGATCGCCATTATCGGTTTTTTGATGACCACGCGCTGGCGCTAAACCCACCGGTCGTTATCCACAGTGTGGATAGCATCTGTGGAGAATCACAGGATTGTAATTACACAGCTGGTATTTACTCCACATCGGTGGACAACCCTGTGGATAAATTCGCTCGTTACAATGTGATGGACAGTGCGCCGACCCAGGTCAGCACCACCAGCACCACGAAGACCGCGGCAATGGCCAGCCAGGTGCCCAGCTGAGCCACCGCGGTCGCGGATAGACCGCCGGAAACGTTTGGCAAGGTGGGGTCAGCCATGCGCTTGCTGAAGAGTTGGTGCAGACCCAGCATCAGTCCGGCGGTAAGACCCCCGGTGATGAGTCCACCAATGTGGCCCTGCCAGGAGATATTGCTACCCACGAAGGAAATCACCAGGTTCAACACGATCAACGCGGTGATCGAAGCCAGCTGTCCTCCGGACTGGCGTAGCAGAATGAACATGGCGGCAAACAGGCCGTAGACCGCACCGGAGGCACCGACAACTGGAACATGAGGTTCAGAGAGAAACAGCACGGCCACCGAGCCGCCGAAAGCGGACAGTAAGTACAGACCCAGGAACCGTACCCGGCCCAGGGCCGGTTCCAGCGCGCGTCCCATCATGTAGAGCACCAGCATATTCATCAGCAGGTGTACCGGGTTGGCGAGGGAGTGCACAAAGGCCGAGGTGATCATGCGCCAGGGCTCAAAGGGGAGCCAAGGGTATTCCAGTGCTACCGCCGAGGTATACACGCCGGCATATTGGAATAACTGAGTCACGCCCTGCGGTTGCGCGACAGTCACCCACTGCAGGATATAGACCACCACACACAGTCCCATCAGACAATACGTCACCCAAGGCGTATCACTGCGCCGAGTGGTGCGGGCACCCTGGTTCTGATGCACGCAATCGGCGCACAACACGCCCACCTCGGTGGGTTGTTGGCATTCGCCGCAGGCCGGTCGGCCACAATTCTTACAGCGGACATAACTGACCCGGTCCGGGTGCCGGTGGCAGACCGGTTGTGGTTCGGAGGCAGAAGAGCCGGGCGAGGCACCATATTCCGGCGGGTTCGAATCTGAGGTGGTCATACCGGGAGTCCTTGGGTGGGGTCGTTGTGGTCACAGCACAACACCGCCGATTCCACCATCAGCGCGGAACCGGCGGTGTAAGCTCATCAGTGATCGGCTGGATTTAGAGCTCGGTGATCTCGATCGAGGAAATCACCACATCATCAACCGGCTTGTCGTTCCTGCCGGTGGGTACTGCGTTGAGTTGGTCGACAACCTGCTGGGAGGTGGGATCGGTGACTTCACCGAAGATGGTGTGCTTGCCCTGCAGCCAGGTGGTCGGCACTGAGGTGATGAAGAACTGGGAGCCGTTGGTGCCCTTGCCGTTACGGATACCGGCGTTGGCCATCGCCAGCTGATAAGGCTCGTTGAAGGTCAGTTCGGGGTGAATCTCATCGTCGAACTCGTAACCGGGACCACCGATCCCCTGACCCAGCGGGTCCCCACCCTGGATCATGAAGTCCTTGATGATCCGGTGGAAGATGGTTCCGTTGTACAGCGGGGTACCAGATTTGGTCTCACCACTGGCCGGGTCGGTCCACTCCTGCTCGCCGGTGGCCAGGCCCACGAAGTTCTTCACGGTCTTTGGAGCGTGGTTACCGAACAGCTCGACCACGATATCGCCGAGATTGGTATGGATGGTCGCTTGGTGCGTTGCAATTGAACTCATGGTTTCTATTCTTTCATGACCGAGGGATTTCGGGGCGATATCCGCGGTGAGAAAAACCCGGTTTACGATCCAGCCGTACTGGAGCACATTCACACCCGGCTAACACACCGCAGTCAGAGTATCCTGTTTCCTGTTGTCATTCATGACTTGTCGCGACATCTTTCGTGGCCACGCACTCACACAATAGAAGACTGCGAGATTCCCGCGTAGGCTAGGGATGAAGCTAGTGTCCCTAATGGAGGCGAGACCACGATGTCGAAACGTTCTACTCAAAAAGCCGCACGTCAGGCCGAGAAGAAGCTGAAGAAGGCTTCTGGGTCGGTCCAGTCGACTTTGGCCGATAACTTCGAAAACGCCAAAGAGTGGGCGGCTCCAAAGGTGGAGAACGCCCTGAACTGGGCGGGAGAAACCTTCCAGGACGGCGTGGAGAAAGCCACCCCGCTGGTTCAGCGTGGTGTGGATAAAGTCTCCGAGGCTCTTGAGGCCGCTCGGACCAAGGTTGTCGAAGACTACGCACCAGCTGCCACCGAACAGCTGGCTCAGGCTGCCGAGAAAACCGCGAACGCCGTATCCGACCACGATGTTCCGGCACCGGTGCAGAACGTGCTGGAAACCGTCACCGGCGATAAGAAGGCCTCGAAGAAACTGAAGAAGGCGCTGGAGAAATACACCAAGTCTGCCGAGAAGACACTGCAGAAGCAGCATAAGAAGGCCAAAAAGGAAGCCAAGAAGTCCAAGGCTGGTAACAAAGTCTGGATCTTCGTGGGTCTGGCCGTGGCCGCCTCGGGTGCTGCTTTCGCCATCTACCGCTTGACCAAGCCTGTCGAGGATCCCTGGAAGAACCCGACCCCACAGCCGATCGCTCAGGGCACTCCCGCTACTCCGGGCGCACAGCGCTCCGGGCGGAACGCCGAGCAGAAGCCGGCCGCTCAGCCGGCTGTCACGTCGGAGACCGGCTCGAACGAGCAGGATCAGAACACCACCGACGTGACGATCGATACCTCCGCGTCCTCCCAGCCCTCCGGCGCTCACGCCGCCGAGAAGAAGTAACACTCACGGCGCAGTAAGTACCTAACCCCACAGTGGGGGCTATGCTCCACCCCCACTGTGGGGTTAACGGCCGGATGTCGCCAATGGTTGATAGGTCTCCAACCCGTCCGGCATGGACCGCAGATACGCGACCTTGAGATCGGGGAGTCGGTGCTGGTAACGCTGATGCATCACGCTGATAGCATCGGGGTTTTGATCAATCATCACGAAATGACGTCCTAAGCGTCCGGCCACGGCACCGGTGGTGCCGGACCCGGCAAAGAAATCCAGCACAGTATCTCCGGGTGCTGAGGAGGCCTGAACGATCCGGCGGAGGATGCCTTCTGGCTTTTGGGTGGCGTAGCCGGTTTTTTCTTTCCCCGTCGGAGAGACAATAGTGTGCCACCACACGTCAGTGGGTAATTTACCTCGTGCTGCTTTTTCAGCGGTCACCAGTCCCGGGGCCATATAGGGTTCCCGGTCCACCTCTGCACTGTTGAAGTAGTACTGCTGGGGGTCTTTGACGTAGACCAGAATCGTGTCGTGTTTGGCCGGCCATTTCTTCTTACTGCGGGCACCGTAGTCATAGGCCCAGATGATCTCATTGAGAAAACAGTCCCGCCCGAACAGAGCATCCAGCAGCACCTTGGCGTAGTGGGCCTCACGGTAGTCGAGGTGCAGGTAGAACGTACCGGTGGGTTTCAACAAGCGCCAAGCCTGTTCCAGCCGGGGCACCAGGAATTCCCAATAGTCCTCAAACTGATCGTTATAGGCATACAGGTGACCCTTGATGGTCTGGTAACGAGCGCCTTTAAATCCTCGGCGGGTGCCCTCAGCCGACCGCGTGGTGGCCATATTCTGCCGGACTTGGCGTTTTCCGGTGTTAAAGGGTGGATCGATATAGATCAGATCGATTGATGCATCGGCCAGTCTTTGCAGTAGCCCCAAATTATCCCCCAGAATCACGGCGTGAGGATGCTGTAGGGAGAACCGGTCGGCGTTTGTCATGCCTCCAACTCTAACGGCGCCGGCTGTAGCCTAGAGACAACTGTCACGTTAGCTGGCGTGTTTATCGCGTCCGAAAGGAGCCATGGTCATGTACTTCATTGTGGTCCGTCACGAAGTCAAGCCTGAGTCTGTTGAGAAGTGGCCTGACATTGTGCAGGAGTTCACCGAGTCCACGCGCGCCGAAGAAGGGAACCTCTTCTTCTTCTGGTCCAAATCATTGGAGGCCGATAACGAGTTCATCCTCATCGAAGGGTTCACCGACGACGGTGCGGCCCCACATGTGAACAGTGAGCACTTTGCCAAGGGGCTGGAGACGATGCGTCCGCATCTGCTGTCGACTCCGAAAATTATCTCCCGCCAGGTTGAGGGCAACGGTTGGGACGAGATGGCTGAGCAAAAGATCGAGGGCTAACCTCTTGTCCGGTTACTGGCCGGAAACGTAAGCTGTGCCACATGAGCAGATCGAGTCTGCGTCGGGCTCTGCGCAAAGCCTCCCGACGCCTGCGCGGAACCGGTACCCGCTCGACGGTCACCCGTGACGACGACGAGCTATTGCCGTTGCCGATCAAGTCGGCCCCGATCAATATTGCCCGGCAAATCGCGTTGCGCGCTGCTAATGTTGGGCTCACCTCGCTGTACAGCATTTACCGGCTGGACCCGGCCCTGTAGCGGCTGACCGCCAAGAACTATCATCCTTGTCTGGAACGGTTCGCCAAGCTCAACGCCTGGATGATCTGCCAGCATGCCTCCCTGGACGTACCGGCCTACCAGGATTATTTGGTCCGCAACGACTATGAATTCAGCTGGTGGGATCTGGCCTCGTATCCGCCTACCTCCAAAGACGACTATGTCAGGGCCTATGGTGAAGCCAGTCGGTGCTGGGACGGTGAAATCGAGGTGGCCGGCACCGTCGTCGATGAGTCCTCAGGTTCTACGGGGACCCCGTTCAACTGGATGCGGTCCAAGGACGAAACCGCAACGGTACATAAGAATGTCGCCGGCTATGTGACCATGCTCTTTGGTGGCAAGAACTTGTTCTGCATTAATGCGTTCTCGATGGGTGCCTGGGCGACCGGGACCAATACCGGTCAGGCCATGGCCAAAATTGCGATGGTGAAGAACACCGGCCCGGACCTGGAGAAGATCCTGGATACCCTGCGCCACTTCGGACCACGATTCACCTACCTGATCAGCGCCTATCCACCGTTTTTGAAGCATCTGAAAGATCTCCTCGATGAGTGCGGAGACGAATTCGCCGAGTACACCATCAACGGGTTCGTTGGTGGCGAGGCCATGACCGAAGGGCTCCGGGATTACGTACTGGGCACCTTCGACCGGGTCTATTCCGGCTATGGTGCCTCCGATCTGACCATCGGCATGGGTGGCGAGACCGATCTGAGCATCACCTTGCGCAAAGAGTTGATCGCTAATCCCGCCTTCCGCACCGCGCTGTTGGGCCAGAACGAGACCAGAACCCCCATGATTTTCCAGTACAACCCGCTGGAAACCTATATGGAGACCACCGACGAGGGTGAATTGATGGTCACCATCAATTCCTCGGCGGTGATGAGCCCGCGGTTGCGGTACAACATTGGCGACGAGGCGCGGATCCTGTCCTTCCCCGAGATGGTGCAGATCACCAGCGCCTTCCCGCAACTGGTCTCCCGGCTCAAGGAGGCTTACCGGAATCAGCAGATGAAATTGCCGTTCCTGCTGCTGTTCGGGCGGAAAGACTCCACGATCTCCTATATGGGCGCCAATATTTATCCGCTCGATGTGCAAAACGGGCTGTATCGAGACCCCGAGGCGGCCAAGGTGATCGATTCTTTCCAGATTGAGCTGATGGAAATCGGCGATTTCGAGCACCGGCCCCGCATGCACATTCAGCTCCGCGATCCCGAGACCTACCCGGCCGCCCGGTTGGACCAGGTCGCCAAAGATCAGCTGGCCGATCAGCTCTCCGAGCAGGTGTTGGACCACCTGGCTTCGGTCTCTCGCGATGTAGCGGTGTCGTTGACCGAGGATGCCTCGGCGGCAGAAATCCGGGTGGTGGTCCACGACTTTGGGACCGGCCCCTTCAGCGACCCGAACACCAAGATCAAGAACGTCTACCTGACCCGAACCCAGCACGACGAGAGACAAAGCTAATGCGCACTCGAGATTTTTCAGCCTGCAAAGCCCCCAAGCCCGGACCGGTTGCCTGTTTCTCGGTCAGAATGAGTACCGCAATGTCGCTGCCTTGATCCAACAAATTCTGGTCTGGCCGCCCCTGGGACGTCGACTGCGCAATGCGCCGGGCTATTTGTGGCACCGTAGCTATTTCGAGTTCCCGCTACGTATCGGTCTGGTGGTGGCCTTCGAGTCCCGGTCGGCCCTGATGGACACTCCGGCCACCTACCCAGCGGTCCCAACGCTAATCCGGTGGTGGGCGGATTCATTCGGATTCTTGAGGCCGACGACATCGGATACGCCAATGGCACCTGGTCGGCCGAGCATGACCAGCTGCAGGTACTGACCGAGTGGTCCCGCCCGGCCCCCGGGGAGACCCCACCACCGGTGCTGTCTCGGGCTGCCCGCGCCACCATTCAGGGCGTGGGGATCGCGACTTCCCTGGCCAAAGCACTGGTGGGCTCCGGGGTCGACACCATTCAGCGCCTGCGGGACCGCCGTGACGCTACGGTGTGAAGAGCTACTCACCCCGCACCGGGAGCTGAATCAGCTGGTCGCCGACCCTCCCGTCGGTGCCGGCTGGCGAGACAAGATGGTGCCCGTCCTCGCCGATGACCTGCGCGCCTGGCTCACCGGACACCACCCCGAGGTGGATTGGTGCCGGATGCTGGTCGTCCGAGAGGACACCACCGGCCAGATCCACGCCCACGCCACCATGCACGCCTCACACACCGTGGATGCCAAGCTGAGCGGTTCGGGCTTGCTGAGTGGTGGACCGGCCCTATATTTCGGGGCGCTACTGTACCGGAACCGAGCAGCACTCCGAGCGCTGCTGACCGGGATCCACGCCCGGGCAGAACAGCAGGGTTTCCGCCAGATTTTTGGGCCGGTCAGCCTACTGCCGAACCAGACCGGCGGGGCCGTGCTCTCTGGATTTGAGCACCCTGGTTTCTTCGACTCGACCTACAACGACCCCGTCCTAGTGGATGTGGCCGAAGAGTTCGGTTACACCACGGTGTATCCGGCTGCCACCTGGGAACTTCCGGTCGCAACCATCCCGGACCAGTACCGAACCCCGCCCACGGTCGAGGAGTACCGGCGGGCCGGAGTGCGCCCGCGGAAAGTCACCCGCTGGAATCTACGGGGCCGATCCGGTGTGGTAGAACACCTGCGGGCCGGGCACAATGCGGCCTTTGCCCAGCTTCCCTACTACACTCAGATCTCCCCGGCCCAAATGAGGGCTCAGGCGGCCGGCTTAGAAGTACTGATGGATCCCCGGCTCGTTGTGATCCTCGACCACGACCTGTCCCCGTCCGCATCAACAGGCCCGGCCAGTTTTGCGCTGGTGGTCCCCGATCCGGTGAGTATCCTGCGCTCCCATAACGGCCGTCTGGGCCCTCGCCAGCTGGCCGAGCTAGCCGGAGAGAAACTCCGCCCGGTTCCACACCGCACCAGTTCGTTGCGCGATGCCGTGTTGATCACCCAGGGCACCGACCGCAGCTTCAGGGACGGGGACTGCTCTCCTTAGTCTCCCGCCAGTTATTTGCCCAGCTCTCCGCTGCCGGCTACCGCACCCTGCGGGTCACCGATATCGGTGAGGATAACCCGGCGTCGGCCGAGGTGTTCCGCCGGGCCGGTGGCTACCGACTCCACGGCATCGGTTTCCTCACCACCTCGGTACAGGCCATCACCCAGCCCGACAGCTCCGGCTGGGCCGATCGACTCCAGGGCTGGATTCAGATCGCTGGTCGGGCCCCCTCAGCCCACAACACACAGCCCTGGAACCCCCTTGTTGACGCCCCCAAGAAAATCATCAACCTGGGCGTCCACCCGGAACGGCGCTTAATCTACGGTGACCCCACCGACCGAGACCTCTATCTTGCTCTGGGCTGCTGGATTGAATCCCTGAAAATTGCAGCCAGCCAGGACAGTGAGAACCCACACCGGCTCAGCATCGAATCTGTCACTGGCTCGGGCGCCAACACCAGCATCCGGCTCCGGCTACAACCCCTCGCCGCACCGACCGATGACTTCAGTGCCGAGGATGTGCTCTCCCGTCGGGTCTATCGTGGCATGCTGACACCAGCGTCGGATGTTGTGGCCACGGCGCTCGCTGAATTCCCCCAGGCGGTCGAATTCACCGACCCCCGCATCAGCGACCTGGAAACCATCGCCTCGAGACATTTGAGCTCCTCGCCCGAGCTGATCCGCGAACTCACCGGATGGTTACGCCTGGATCCGCACCATCCGCGGCGTCACCTCGACGGGCTCGACGGCGGTTGCCTGCTGCTACCACCGGCAGTGCAACGCCTGGCCCGGGTGGCACGCACTCCACTCGCCGACATCCTGGCGACACCGCTCTCGGCCACCTCCCGGATGCTAGCTAGGGTTCACACCCGCTTCAGGTCCCCCGGCACATCCACCGCGGAACATCACACCCAAACCCGTGGCACACCCGTGCTGTTTTCTGCCTCCGCCGAGAGTCCCGCCCAGATCATCGACGCCGGCAGAACCTTGCACAGGTTGTGGTTACGGTTGCACCAGCTCGGGTTATCCGTGGCACCGGCCACCGAAATGATTGACGCACCGGCCACCGCGTCCTATCTCCACCGCTGGGTCACATCCCACGATCAACAATCCCAGCACAACCACCGACCACTGTCCTATTTCCGGGTGGGAGTTCCCGCATCCACGCCGCCACGTTCCGCACGGATGACCGGACGCTAGAGGAACCGGTTTCAACAAACTTGGACACCTCCCTACCCGATTGGCTGCATCGCTTACGCGCCATCGACGTGCCCGGCCTCATCACCCCGCGACATACCCCACCCTGGTGATCCAACACCAGTGACGCAAATCGCCCGACGATATTGTCGATCTCCTCGAGGACCACCGCCGGCACGCCCGGAGGAAGTGCTGACATTACCCTGCCAATGACCCTTGCGAGGCTAAGGAGCCAGCGGCACCACCATGGGGCTACCGGATTGCGGATCGGGGAAAATCTCGCACTCCAAGTCGAAGACTTCATGCACCAATGCGGCGGTGAGCACATTGTGGGGTGCCCCGGTTGCGACAATGTTCCCGCCGGCTAAGACCACCAGCTGATCGGCGTAGCGGGCGGCTTGATTCAGGTCGTGAAGCACTGCCACCACACTGCGACGTTCATCGCGCATTCGGCGACAGATCGTCAAGACCTCGATCTGGTGGGCTAGATCCAGGAAGGACGTCGGCTCATCGAGGAGCACGTACTCGGTGTCCTGGGCGAGAATCATTGCGATCCAGGCACGCTGACGCTGGCCTCCAGACAGTCCTGCGACCGGCTGGTCGGCCAGGGCAGTCACGTCGGTGGCGGCCATAGCCGTTGCAATCTTTCCGTCGTCACCGGCCACCCATTGGCGCAGTGCCGAATGGTAGGGGTGGCGTCCTCGAGCGACCAGCCCACGGACCGTGACCCCATCGGGGACCACCGGATCTTGTGGAAGTAATGCCACACGACGGGCAATCTGTTTAGAGCGGTACCGGTCCAAGGGGCGCCCATCCAGGCTCACGTGACCGGCGGAGGGGGTCAGGGTCCGGGCCAAGGTTTTCACTAACGTGGATTTGCCACAGCCATTGGGCCCTACGATCGCGGTGAATTGTCCGGCAGGAACCTGGAAGTCCAGATTCTCTAAAACCGGTGGCTTCCCGCCATAGCCCACCGTGATGCCCGTGGCCTGTAATGATGCCTCTGCTAGCGATGAGGTGCTCATCGAGTGGACCTCCTCCACGTACTGATCAGCAAGTATCCCAAATACACCCCGCCGACACCGGTGGTGATCACCCCCACCGGGAGCCCGTCAAATAGCGGGACGTGTTGAACCAAGAAGTCAGCGGCCAACATTATCAGTGCACCCACCAGGGCGGACAGAAACAGGTGGGGGCCCGGGGTGCGCGTGGCTTGGCGTGCAATATGTGGCGCCGATAGCGCCACGAAGGCAATCGGTCCGGACACAGAGACCGCCATGGCGGCCAAGATGACCGCAAGCACAATCGCCCAGGCGCGCGTGCTGGTAGCCGAGCTACCCAACGTATCGGCCAGTTCATCGCCCATATCCATCGGAGTCAGGTGGTGGCTGAGGGCGATGACCGCCGGGATCAGCACCAGCAGGGCGATGCCGATGGTCGTGGCGTGTTCCATATTTCGTGCCCCCAGTGACCCAGCAAGGTAGGCGGCGAGCTGGGAGGCAGAATCCCGCACATCCACAGCCACCACGTAGTGGGTGATCGACAGCGACATCGCGGCCACACCGATTCCGGTCACGATGACCCGAGAGGGGGAGGCAAAGCCCAAGCCGGTAGAAATCCACACCAGTCCGACCGCGACGGCCGCGCCGATGAGAGAACCCACCGATGCGGAAACCATCCCGGGAAAGAACATGGTCGCCACCGCCACTCCAGCACCAGCTCCAGCGCTCAACCCGATCACATCGGGGCTACCCAGCGGATTACGGGTGACCGTTTGGAACAGCGCCCCGGCGAGTCCTAAAGCAATACCGACGCCGATAGCGACTAATACCCGGGGGCCACGGAGGCGTTCAAGCACAAAGATCGTGCTGGGTTCAGCCTCCCCTCTCAGCAGCGCGCTCAGTTCGGCCGGCCCAAGCCCCATCGGCCCCCAAGCCACAATGCCCGTTGCCAAGACCAGAATAACCAGAATCGACACCACGGCCAGTACAGCGCTCCGGGGGCTGTAGGGAATGGCCACAATGTTGCCGAGGGTCAACATGTTCTCGCCACGTCGTAGCGTGGGGCGTGAACGGGATGGTGCGGTGGTCATACTGCCACCTTTCCGCGGCGTACCGCCACCAAGAGAAAGGGAGCACCCAGAAAGGCGGTCACGACACCGACCATGAGTTCTTCGGGCCGGGTGATCACCCGAGCCACGACGTCGGAGGCCAATAACAGGGAGGCTCCCAGCAGAATGGCAACGGGTACCTGCTGCCGAAAGTCACCACCAACCAAGGACCGCACCAGGTGCGGGGCTGCCAACCCGATGAATGCGATAGGTCCCACCGCCGCGGTGGCGGCTGCTGCCAACAGCGTGGCCGCCAGAATTCCTCCGGCACGGATGGCAACGACTGGGGCCCCCAGCGACACCGCCACCTCATCACCCAAGGCCAGGGTGTTCAGCCCCGGGGCAAGGATCACGGCCAAGAGCAGTCCAAGGATCACCGCGGGCAGTACGGCCCACAGGGTTTCGAATTGGGCTCCAGCCAAGGAACCAACTACCCAGTGCCGGTAGGAGTCGAAAACCTGTGGCCGCGTGAGCACCATGGCTTGAATATAGGCGGTCAGCACCGCCGAGACCACGGCCCCCGCTAGAATGAGGGGCACCACCGATTGGCTTCCGGACGACCGGCTGAGGACGTAGACCAAGACCACCACGACGATGGCCCCGGGTAATGCGACCAGCACCGTGGCGGGCCCGACCGTAGCGGAGAACCCGAAGAACGCAACCGCGGTGACCACAGCGGCTGAGGCCCCCGTGGTCACACCCAGCAGACCGGGTTCACCCAGTGGGTTACGCGTGAGACCTTGGATAATCACACCCGAAACGGCCAGGGAGGCACCGACGGTGGCACCGACCACGGTGCGTGGCCAGCGAGCTGCCAGAACCTGTTGTAAGTGGGCGTCACCGCCACCGCGCAACACGTCAATTACCTCGCGGAGGTCATTCTCCCGAGACCCGTAGGCGATTGATGCGGCACTGGCTAGCAGCAAAAAGAATAGGCACAGAACAGGTGCGATCCAGGCTTTCACTCGGCGTCGTCAGCGGAGCCTTCACCCTCCACATTCTCGACCGCTTCATCGATCATCGGCTCGTAACGGTCCAACACCCAGGGCACCGTCAGCGGGCTAATGATGGAGGATGCGGTTACAAAGGATTGGTCGGTCGGTGCTACCACGGCACCGTTGTCGATCGCCGGAATTGAGGCGTAGAGGTCCTGTCCTTCCGTCTCTTCGCGATTGTCCTCATCGGAATACCAGGTGAAGATCAGATCGGAGTCATTGAGCATATCAGCGTTTTCGAGTCCGATCATTGCCGAGTCGGTCCCTTCGACCTCGAATTCCTTCATGTCCTCAACTGCCGGATCCACTTGCAACCCGAGCTTGCTCACCATCTGGACGCGCTGCTCTCCGGGGAAGAACACGCCGAGCGTTCCTGGTCCATCGTTGTAAATATAAGAGAACGTGTAGTCAGACCATTCCTCGTGACTATAGTCTTCGAATTCCTGCTCGATCTGATCAATCAGCTCCGGGGCCCGTTCTTTTTCGCCCAGTGCGGTAGAGACGGTCTCAATCTGTTCTTCCCAGGTGATGGTCCAGGGCAACTCCGGATAAGCTACCGTCGGTGCGATATCGTCGAGCAGGTCGTACTGCTCCTGGGTAATACCTGACCACGGTGCGAGGATGACGTCGGGTTCAAGATCAACAATGGCTTCGATATCAAGTTCTGTACCGCCGGTGAACTGTTCGGGCAATTCATCACCGACCTCTTCCACGGCTTCATGGATCCAGGGCAAGTAGCCGGTGTCATCAGCACCCCATGGGTATTCCTCAATACCCACCGGGGTCACACCTAGGGCAATGGCCGTCTCCGTCGAGCCCTGACCAAGGGTCACGACGCGCTCGGGCTTGTCCTCAATAATTGCGGTACCCAGGGCATGTTCAATCTCCACGGTTTCGAATGCACCGTTGTCCTCTGCCTGGTCATCTGGCCCGTTCTCACCACCGCAAGCGCTGAGTGTCAGAGCTAAAACAGCAGTTCCTGCCACAACAGTTATTCCGTGTCGGGTCTTCTGCCAATGATTCATGAAATCCCTTTCTAGGTAGTCAAGGCCAAACAGCGCTTGCTGAGGACACCTCATCGAGCCCACGGTGTGTATCTACTCGACCTTAAAGTTTAGGGTACACTTACTTTGTTATGCAACATCAATTGGATGTTAGAAAGGTCGGCAGAACTCAAGCTGGCGACGATGTCGATCTGCACTCACAG
Organism: Auritidibacter sp. NML120636; assembly: GCF_003185945.1. Classification (NCBI taxonomy): domain Bacteria; kingdom Bacillati; phylum Actinomycetota; class Actinomycetes; order Micrococcales; family Micrococcaceae; genus Auritidibacter; species Auritidibacter sp. NML120636. The sequence goes on along the minus strand of NZ_QHLO01000011.1, from coordinate 5,157 downwards.
CCACGACCATCACACACATCAAAGCGGCGATCACCACACGGGCGATCGCCTCTTAAAAACAGCCGGATTAGCTGTGAAACTCAGTTGCGCTGCGCAAGCTCCTAACGCAGCACCTGAATTTCCTGGCGAGTACCAGCGGTATTCTGCACGGTGCGAATCGTCGCGATGAATAGCTCCAGCACCACACGGAACAACACGAGCTGAATGACGGGAAAGATCCACCCAAACAGCAACCACAATATCCCGAACGGCGCGGCATCTGTCCCCATCATGCTAAATGCTGGCACCAGCCAGCCAAAGATCAGCGACATGGCGACCAGAACGATCATCAAAATTAAAGATAAACTTCGTGAATTTGATGGTTACAAAGCTATCGACCGACATATCAAACAGAAAGGCAAAGACGCCTCTGTCTTCCACGGACGTTCGCGAGTTAGGGGGCTTAGGGCCGGACTGGCCCGGGGTGGACTGGTGGGCCGCCCCCTGCGGGTCACCTATATCGGTGAGGATAACCCGGCGTCGGCCGAGGTGTTCCGTCGGGCCGGTGGCTACCGACTCCACGGCATCGGTTTCCTCACCACCTCGGTACAGGCCGTCGCCCAGCCCGACAGCTCCGGCTGGGCCGATCGGGTCCGGAGCCGAAACCCAGATTCTGTTGGCGTGTGAACCCACTGGCGTGGCCGAACCGGGGGAATTCACCGGCTGGTTACGCCTGGATCCCCATCACCCGCGACGCTACCTTGACGGGCTCGACGGCACCTGTCTCATGCTACCCGAACCGATACAACGGATTGCCCGACTGCTACGCACTCGCTGGGCGGATTCACTGGCCCCGGCGGTGGCAACCCTGAGTCGAGCCACCGCGCATCTGCCCCGTTGCGCCGGGAAACCTCAAGCCGGTACCCCGGTTCTGTTCTGCGATCCCGCGCAAACCCCCGCCGAGATCATCGTGGCCGGCCGGAGACTGATGCGCCTGACCGGGCGGTGACCGGCCCGCCCGGACTGAGGGAACACGACAGATGGGGCCTAGAGAACGAGCGTGGCAGCCGCGAGCGCTCCGGCCAGACCCCAGCTCGTCAAGGACCCGATGAGAAATTCTTCCGCCCGGGCCCCGATCCGACGATCGGCGGAAATTTCGGGAAAGCGCACAATCCCTTTGGCGGCAATCAGGGCTGCCACAATGCCTTGGGCACCCGTCAAGGCCAGCACATAAATGATGATCCGTTCCAACGGACCGATGATACGACCACCTCGCAGTGAGGAGGCTGTGGAGCCTTCCTCCTCCGGGGGCCGGTGTTGGCCGGGCATCTCGTGACGCCCGGTAAGTTCCAAAACACTGCGCACCACTTCATTGCCGGTACTGGATAAGAACACCAACGATCCGGTCGCCATAACGATCGGGCTGGGCTCGTGATCTCCAGTCGCCCACGTGACACCGAAAACCACGGCCAGTAGCACGACCAGCACTGGACCACGCCAGATCAGGTGGCGTTGGCTAGCCACCATCCAGACGAGAGCGAGCACGACCGCCACGGCTGCGTGCCACCAGTGGGTCACGACCGTGGCACCAATGAGGGTCAGTAGCCACCACACCGTCGCGATCAGCCACCGGGCCGGCATCCGGCGGATGAACACGGCCAGTAGATCACTGACCCCGATGACTAGCAGGGCACAACCAAACATCATGATGTCTCCCCCGCCAACTCGCGATCTAACCGTAACAGCATAGCTGCCCCAGACCGATGCACGGCTTTGGAAACTGCCGCCTGGCTGATTCCTTCGGACTGGGCGATCTCCCGTTGGGTCACCCCGTGCAATAAGGCTCCGGCCATGCGACGTTCGCGGGACTTGAACCGGGCCAGTACCTGGTCAACGGCCAGAAATTGAGCGTTAACCGCCGCCGCCAGGTCGGCATCCTCCCCGCGCAGGCGGTGTCTGACGGCAGGTAAGGATTGCTGGAGCACCTCGGCTTCGTTAAGGGCTTCCCGGGCTGCGATCCAGCCGGGCCCGTCATGAATTGGCCCGGTGACGCTACGAGCAATCGTCGTGATACGTCCCATGCCCACTCCAGCACGTACCTGGACCTCTGCCGGCAAGAAAAGATGCACACGGTACAGGCTTCGCACCGCGTCCTGCCACGAGAAGTAGACCGCTTGGAACTCGTCGCCCACTGTGGCCCAGGCCGGATGGTCGGGCACAATCTGCTCTTCGATACGGGCAAAAGCATCCATGATCACAGAATGGGCCACGACACGATCGGGAAGATCACGGGACCCCACGATGTCGAAAATCACGGGAACGCTCGTCATGTATATAACCATAACAGTTATATAGAGGCTAGTATAACTATTTTTGAGGTGAACTTCTCGGTGCGTTCTGCGATCGGGCGCGGGTCAGGGAAGATCTCACACTCGGGGCCAAAGACCCGGTGGACCAACTCTGCGGTGAGGAGCAGGGCGGCGGGATCTTCGGCAATGAGTTTGCCATGACCGAGAAGCACCGCGGGCAGTATCGCCCAGTGGGTGTCAAACCATGCTCCGGCCAGGCTCAGCGGTACGACCGATTCGCTACCGGAGGACCGACTTAGCACCGAGACCAGGATCACCACGGCGATGGCACCGAGTAATGCGAAGAAGGCAGTAGCCGTTTACCACCGCGACGCAGGCCCCGGTGGGCATCCGGGGTAGCCCTGGCCCTTCCAGCGGGTTGCGGGTCAGCTCCTGGATAAACAGCCAGAGTAGCACCGACCACTGCCCCGACCAGGGCGGGTGGCCAGCGGGCTGCCAGCACCTGCTGTCAGGAGGCGTCGTCGCCACCGCGCAGGACAGGTGCGAACTAGTGTTTTACTCGGCGTGGTCCGCGGAGCCTTCGCCCTCAGCATTCTGGACGGTCTCATCGATCATGGGTCTCGTATCGGTCCAGCACCCAGGGCACAGTTAATGGGCTCATAATGGAGGATGCGGTCACCAAAGACTGGTCGGTGCCACCACAACACCGTTGTCAATTGCCAGAATCGAAGCGTAGAGATCTTGGCCTTCGATCACTTTCCGGTTTTCCTTATCGTCATACCAGATAAAACTCAGATCGGGATTCTTGAGCATATCGATGTTCTCGAGTCCGATCAGCGCCGAGTCTACGGTCAAACCGAATTTGCTCTCCATCGGGACGCGCTACTCTCCAGGAAAGAGCAGGCCCGGTGTGCCTGGTCCCTTCTGGTATATACGAGAAGGTGTCGTTGGACTATTCCTCCTAGCTACGGTCGTGAAATTCCTGGTCGATCTCTTCGATCAGCTTCGGGGCCTGGTCTTCTTCCCCCAGAACGGTGGCGACGGTGTGAATCTGTTCTTCCCACGTGATGGTCCACGTCAACTCGAGACAAGCCGCTCTCAGACCGATATCGTCCAGCAGGTCGTACTGCTTCTGGGTCATACCTGAGCGCGGTGCCAGGATCACGTCGGGGTCGAGATCAACAATGGCGTCTCCGCTGAGCTTCGGACCCACTCATAGCCCCCGAAGGCGCTAAGTGTCAGAGGCACAACAGCGGTTCCGACCAGAGTGGTGAGTCTGTTCCGGGTCTTTTCCCAACGATTCATGGGATCTCCTTCGAGGTAGCCACGGTGGGACGGTACCGGTGCCACCTCACGACACCTTGTCGACCTTACAGTGTGTGAGTACTCGACAACACATCGACGGCAAGTCTTATATCGTTATGCAAGACCAATAGATAGTTATCAGGTATCCCGAGGGAATCGCCGTGACCGCAGAAAATAATCACATCCACCACGAACGGTGCCGGCACACTGCCAGCGACGGGCAGGTTAGGATCCTGCCCGCCGCATCACCGCACAATTAGTTGAGTGAAACGTGCCGATTCCAGGAACGGTGGGTGCGCCACATGACGATGACAAGCGTGAGGATCGTTCCGACGAACACGCCGAGTGGCATGATGGCGCTGTCACCATCGGCAAAGGCGATCTCGAGGGTGTTGATGACCACCAGCTGCGGTGTTCCATCGTCACTAACAACAGTGAAGTCGAATCCCAACGGAATAGCCAGTATCGCAAGAAAGATAATGGCTTGGCTACCGACGTAGGTGATCACGGCCATCAAAACCAGGCCACCAATGCCCATTCGACCGAATGGACCCTCGCTACCGACAGAGGCGATGAATGCGTACATCACCGGCCAGGTGAAAAATATGAATAGCACCACGATCGGCAGGTACACTCCGAGGAGCAATGGTAGCGGGATGAAGTCGCTGATAGCCTCTAGTCCCGAGCCCAACGCCACGAACAAGTTCGGCTCCTCAGGGCCCAAACCAGCAGCGGTTGGTGAGCTCGCAAACGTGAACCAGGCGGCCCAGAACAGCAGGAATCCGATGATCAATACGACCGCCGTCGCCAGCATCATGTGCAATAACTTCGTCCAGAAGATAGTTGCGCCTTTCACCGGAATCGCGTGAGTGAGGTAGCCTCCACTGCGAAACCCTGAACACCAAAAGTCGATGGCGAGGGCGATTTGAGTCGCGGGCACGAGCGCCACGATCGGTAACACGATCAGTGGTGGCCCGAAGTGACTCACGACTGGCAGATTGATCCACATCAGCAGCGTGCCTAAAGCACTCGCCGCGAGGGCGCCACCGATGATGATCGCAAGCAGAACGCGGGTGCGGATGAACTCGTGTTTTAAGAGTGTCAGTGTCATCGGAATACCTTTCGGAAAAGCTGGTCGATACTCAGACCGTGTTCAGCGCGCAGATCGTCGGCGTTGCCGGTGAGCGTGATACGACCGTGGCGCATGAACACCACCGTGTCGATAGCAGGTTCAAGGTCGTGGATGAGGTGAGTTGACATCACCAACAGTGAGTCGGGAGCCAGGTTGTTGAGGACGGTGTCGAGGATCTCGTCGCGCGCGGCCGGGTCGATACCGCTGATCGGTTCATCAAGCAGGTAAAGCTTGGCCCGGCGGGACATGGTGAGCGCGATCTGGATCTTCTCGCGCATACCCTTCGACATTTCGCGCAGTTTCATGGCTCTTCACAATCGAGGGTGTAGACGGGGCTTGAATCCTCCGCTCTCGAGCAAGGACCTGGCGATGTAGTTGGTGAGATTCCGGAAGCCCAGGGCGGATCCGCGCAGGTGTTCGAGTCGTCCGTTG
>NZ_QHLO01000010.1:0-73423 GCF_003185945.1 Auritidibacter sp. NML120636 | reverse complement strand
GGACGCTGAAGAAAAGGGCGGCAGACATCCTGGCCTACTTCGACCGCCCCGGAACCTCCAACGGACCCACCGAGGCCATCAACGGACGACTCGAACACCTGCGCGGATCCGCCCTGGGCTTCCGGAACCCAACCAACTACATCGCCAGGTCCTTGCTCGAGAGCGGAGGATTCAAGCCCCGTCTACACCCTCGATTGTGAAGAGCCCTTTTACCTTGGGGCGCAACAGCAGGTGGATACAACTGGATGTTGTACCCGACTCACACCGAGTTGCAGATGGCCAACGTCATCATGACGAGCTACGGTGGCGCTGGTGCTACTAAGCGGGTTTATCAAAGTAACGACTCCTTCAATCGGAACTCCGTATCTGACGTCCTGCGTTTCGAGCTTGCTGGCGCCACAGTCGCCCTCTTCGACCAGACGCGACTTCACCTGCACGGATGACAGATAGAGTTGCTACGCGAATATCTAGCCGTTGCGTTAGATCTGCGCACGTTGTCCCACACACGTCCGCAGAACCCAACCGGCGAGGGCCTAAGGGTGCAGAATTCGGCGGTTGGGACGTGCACCATGACGGGCATTGCCGGAAAGCCCTGAGCTTTTCAGAGCGGGCTGAGCATGGCGCCCTCGGACGAAAAGCGCCTGGTGGTACATCAACGCGTCATTGTCAGCAAGCATTCGGTTGTGCATACGCAACTTTTCATACGATGTCGTGGGTGGGTGCAAACGTAGCGCCTCATCGTCCAATTCGAGCCCGGAAACAAACACACGTGTTTAGCAGTTTTGCTACCTTTAAGACACCTAGACATCTTGCAAAGGAATGCTATGAATGCCCCACCCGGACGGTTCCCACCTGGCACAGCTATCATCATTACGCTTCTGTTGAGTCAAGTCCGGTGGTGTGGTGTATGAGGGGTGATCCTTCAAGCGTGTAATTCTGGGTTATGCGGCGAGGGCTTCGATGGTCTGTGGTGGCACCTCCTCGGTGGTGTCGGTGCCGAGCTGTTGGGCGTGTTGGAGGACCTCGAGGTTCATGTATCGGCGGCCTTCGGCCCATTCATCGTGCTGCTCGGCCAGCACGGCGCCGACTAGGCGGATGATGGCCTCGCGGTTAGGGAAGATCCCGACCACATCGGTGCGGCGGCGGATCTCCTTGTTCAGCCGCTCGTTGGGATTATTTGACCAGATCTTGCGCCAGGCCTCTTTGGGGAAGCTGGTGAAGGTCAGGATGTCTTCGCGGGCCCCGGCCAGGTGGTCGGCGACCTTGGGGTGTTTATGGTCCAGGGCCTCGACGACACGGTCGAACTGGGCGTGTACTTCCTGGGCATCGGGCTGGTCATAGATGCTGTGCAGCAGAGTCTTCACCCAGGGCCAGGAGGCCTTGGGGGTAGTGGCCATCAGGTTGGCCGCATAGTGTGTCCGGCACCGCTGCCAGGCTGCACCGGGTAAGGTCGCAGCGATCGCGGCCTTCAACCCAGCGTGGGCATCAGAGGTCACCAGCTTCACTCCACTAAGGCCCCGGGCGGTCAGGTCGCGGAAGAAGGACAGCCAGCCGGCCCCGTCCTCGGCGGTGCTGACCTGGATGCCGAGGATCTCGCGGTGGCCATCGCGGTTGATGCCGGTAGCCACCATCGCGTGCACCGGGACCACACGGCCGGCCTCACGGACTGTGAGCACCAGCGCGTCAGCGGCAACGAAGGTGTAGGGCCCAGAGTCTAAGGGTCGGGTGCGGAAGGCCTCGACCTGCTCATCGAGTTCAGAGGCCATCTGCCAGACCTGGGACTTCGACAGGCTCGCGATCCCCAGGGACCCGACGAGCTTATCCATCCGGCGGGTAGAGACCCCCAGCAAGTAGCAGGTGGCCACCACCGAGGTCAGTGCCCGCTCAGCACGTTTGTGTCGTTCCAGCAGCCACTCGGGGAAGTAGGTCCCCTGCCGCAGCTTGGGTACCGCCACATCCAAAGTGCCGGCCCGAGTGTCGAAGCCCCGGTGCCGGTAGCCGTTGCGCCGGTTCTGCCGGGCATCAGAGCTCTGCCCATATTCAGCGCCGCAGACCGCGTCAGCCTCGGCTGAGAGCAGGGTGTTGATGAACATCTGCAACAAGTCCCGGATCAGGTCAGGACTTGCCTGCAAAAGCTGTTCCTCCAACAGGCCGCGAAGGTCGATACTAGAAGGGGTGACGGTCATCGTGAAACGTCCTTTCGAGAGTGCTTTGGTAGGTTCACTCGAAGGATCACACGGTGACCGTCACTCTGTAATGAATGACGCTCTCACCGGGGAGCCGTACACCACATTAAAGGACGCTACTGCTCTCCAGCCGTCCTCGTTGACGAGGAATGTTGTAGTTGGGATGAATATCGGTCCGGCGAGACCGGTGATCAAGGTGAGGGTTCCAGCTGCACGATTGCGGGTTTCGCGGTTAAACCATTGTTGAAGACCGATGAATCCAGGTTCGAAGAGCACCATTGTGCTGCCGGGTCCAATCAGCAGCCACCAGGAAGCAAGCAGCTGCCAAGGGGCTGTGCTGAGGGAGAAGCCGAGGAAACCACAAGCAACGAGCGCCCCGCCTAAGGCCGTGATGCCACGGATGCCGTTCTTGTCTGCGTGTCGGCCTACCGGTACTGCTAGACACGCTCCAGTGAGTACGGAACCGGAGAACGCGGAAGACAAAAGTGCCAGGGAGAATTCGGCACCAGCTGCATGAGAAGTGATGAGCACAGAGGTGCCGAATAGGATCGCGCCGAAGCTGACACCGATGCTGAGTGCCAGCGCATACACTAAGCGAATGAAATGAGGGGAAGAGCCTGTTGATGAAACAGACATGGGACAAGCCTCCAAGTAGGTGGGCACCAGAACGATGCCGACACCACTCCTGAAGGTTTCTATCCCTTAAGATCAACGCCGCAACTGTTCTGCGGTGTAGCGTGGCGCTTGAACCAGACTCGACGCGTTGTCACGCCGACGGAGCCCTAGCCACCAGTGCTGGTCGGTCCCGCCAGATTAGGCGATGAACCCGACCTGGACAAGTAGACGATGAGGATTCCTGCTCCATCACTGAGTTACCCGAAGAGAGTGAGAACAGTCAAAGACAACAGAGCTGATCAACTGTTATATTTGAGATATAACAACTAGTTCTTAGAGGAGGTCTGCGGTGAACAGGCAGGGACGGGCCGACGCGAAGCGTCAGACAGTCACCTTTGTGGTGATCAGCATGGTTCTCCCCACGGTGGCAGTAGGGGTTGGCCTGCTGCTCCTGGCGCTCTGGCGACCGGAGCTCCCAGCTCCGGTGGCGATCCATTGGAGTGCCGGGGGAGCGGACTCCTTTGCCGAACTCTGGGTGATGGCAGCTTCCATCCTGGGCTTTGGCCTGTTGCTTCCGGTGCTCATCAGCGTGTTGGTACTTCCCAGTGTGCGGGCCGGCAGGGCCTCCACGTTCATGGCCCGCTTGATGGCTGGAGTCAGTCTCGGGACATCGCTGCTGGTCACAGCCGCGCTGACCGGAGGTCTAGCGATCCAACGTGGCTTGGACGATGCTCGGGAGGCCGGTGCGGTGGGTGGGATAACCGCAATCGCCCTATTGGGTGCCGTCGTGCTTTCGGCCGCTCTGGTCTTCCTGATTCCCGCAAGCCCGCCGCGGCAGCCGTTGACCGAGAAAGCCGCTTCGCTGGGGCTCGGAGAGACTGAAAGTGTGATGTGGGTTCGCCGGATCCAGATGGCCAGTTCTATCCGATGGGTGCTGTACCTCAGTGCAGGCATGGTTGTAGTCACTACGGCGGTGATAGCTCCCGAATCGCCGCTGTGGATCATTCTGCTGATGGGCGTGGCCGTTATTGTCGTTCTTTTCGCAGTCCTCACGGCAACTCGTTTCAGTATGCAGATCGACGCCCAAGGGCTCAGGCTCCGTTCGGTGCCGTTGGGCTGGCCGTCGGTCCATGTGGGCCTGAGCGAGATCACCTCGGTCAGCTCCGGTGAGACAAGCGGGTTTTCAGAGTTCGGCGGATGGGGCCTGCGCATGGCTCCGGGCGCGCGAGGCATCATTCTTCAGGATGGTAACTCGCTGCGTGTGGAGCGTCGCGACAAGCCCGCACTGGTGGTCACCGTCGATGACGCGGATGAGGCTGCCGATGTCCTGGCATCCCTGCTCCAGCGCGAATCCCCAGCCTCGACACACTAGGCGCCGCGATGTTTCTGCGGGTTGACACCTCCTCACCAGTGCCGCTGTATGAGCAGATTGCCACTTCCATCCGGGCAGATATCGCCCAGGGGAGGCTCGCCCCGGGGGATCGTCTGCCCTCTGCCCGGGAGGTTGCCTCCTCCCTGACGGTTAACCTGCATACCGTGCTGAAGGCATACCAGGATCTGCGCGAAGAGGGCCTGCTGGATATGCGGCGGGGTCGCGGAGCGATCGTTGCGGACGTACCGCAGTCCACAGCGGAGCTGACCACCCAGATCGATACGCTCCGGGACACGGTGAATCAGCTGGGCTTGAGTGAAGAGACCCTTATTGCTCTGGTGCGGGAGCGCTTTCGACCTGCGGACTGATCTGTGGTGAAAGCCGCGCGTGACCGACGACGCCGCCGGGCGGAGAGGGTCACCGATTGTTGAGGCGGCGGTGGCCGGCTGGGAGCAGCATCCCGCTGGTCGCAGTGCAGACCGTGGTGCAGGTGGTTCCGCCGAGTGCGGACCTTACATGACCTCATGCCTCTGGCTTTAGCGTCCGGGACAGAAAGCGATAGCGTGGCTTTTATGCCCATGACCTTCGACCAGGCACTCAGTACCTTGCGCGCCGCTCGAAGCGTGAGACTGCGAGGAAAGCCGGCAGCTTGGTCGAATGCCTTGCGGGTGATGTTCTACATCCTGATCGTGATGGTGCTGACGCCCTCTGGTGTCTATCACGTGAACCACCTGCTGGCACCGGAGCTTCGTCCACGTATTTCCCCGCCGATGGGCCCAGTATGGAATAGGCATCACCGCTATATCTATGTACCTGGTGTCGGAGGGCTGAAAGAAGCTGAGGTCATCCGACTGATCAACACAGGACGCGAGATGTTCGGCGCACCCGCCCCAGCGGTCCAGCAGCTCAGGTCTGGCAGTAGAGGCCGAGGTTGACTGAGACGGTCACGACGAGATCCTTGGGCAGACGGTCTAGACCTGAGACGAGATCCTCGGTGCTGATGTGGTGGGCGCTGGGTCCCATCTCCACCAGTGCCCGGGCCTGATCGCGGCTGACCGATGCGGTGTAGGAAATCTGCTCAGAAGCGATCATGGTGAAGTCGCTCAGACTCGCAGCCAGGCGTTCGTCTTTGCGCTGATCGACCTGGACCAGACTTAAGGGTCCGACCAGTTCTGCCAGGTGGTCGCTGGTGGGGTGACCACGGCGAAAACTCCCTTGTTCCGCAGCACGCGCCGGATCTCCGGGAGATTGCGGGGTCCAAAGATGCTGGTAGCTACGGTGACAGAATTATTCGCCAAAGGCAGGGGATCTGCCAGCAGGTTATTGCCGATAGCCGCTGCGCGCTCATGGCACCGGGCGGCACGCTTCAATGCGGCAGCCGAGAGGTCAATACAGACCCCATAGGCCGGTCGGTGGTACTCCAGAATCCCGGCTAAGTAGTAACCTGTCCCGCCGCCGAGGTCGGCAACTAAGGGCGCCGCGGCGTCGTTATGGTGCTCTGCCGTGTTGTGCTGGTCCGGGCTGTGTCGATCCGTACTGTGCTGATCCGGGCTGGGCTGATCCGGGCTGGGCTGATCTTCGGTCAGTCGGGCGGTGATGCGGGTGGCCAGCCGGTCACGGATCGGCGCGTAAAGTCCGCTGCCCAGCAGAGTCTCCCGGGCGGCGACCATGGCGGGGGTGTCAGCATTCTTCGGCGTCGGGCCACCGCGCCGCAGGGTGACATAGCCTTGTTTGGCGCGGTCGAAGCTGTGCCCGGATGGGCAGTGCAGTCGAGCAGGACCTTGATCCAGGGACTGAGCGCAGAGCGGGCAGCGCAGCACGTTCATAATCGGCTCTGGGATGCCCAGCCGCTGTGAACTCTCAGCCACGCTTTTTCCTCCGCAGCAGTGCTCCGCTGGGCTGATCGTCCACGTAGGCGGCGTACCGACGGGGCATAAAGCGGAAGTCCCGCGCCAAGCGGGACACGCCGGGACCCCGACGCGGCGGACCGATGGGTTCGGGCACAGGGGGCTCGAACACAGGACGTGGATCCCAAGAATCGCTCCACGGGGATGCGTGGAAGGATGTCGTCTGCCGGAACAGGGAATCTGGGCCGCCAGCGCTGGAGCCCGTCCCGCTTTGGACGCTCAGCCACTTCTTGTTCAGCTCCACGATGAGTGAACCGCCAACCACTGAGAGTACTGTTTCATCGATGACTCGGAACATGTCCTCTGATCCGGAGTCGCAGGCATCGCAGCCGCAATCCGGCATCTGCTCGAGAAAGACAGCGGGGTCTCCGGCGCCTATGGAAACACTGGCAGCAGTGTCTTCGGCAGCGTCCACGGTCCAGAACGTCAGCGGCACAGCTCCCTCAGCGTGGGGACGCAGCACTGCCATATGTCCGGACGCGGGGAGGACCACGGGAACAGTGCCCATTCGATGGGTGAATCCGGGGTGTCGAATGCACCGCTGGTGTCCTGTGCCTCTGCCCAGCCGAGTTCGGTGAGCACCATGGTCCAGGCGTCGGCCCTGGCCAGCACGATCCTGTACTTCTGTGGATCCAGGCACTGGCTGTACTCCTCCTCCTTCGCGTCCCGGCGTTCGCCCGGTGCCGAGGGATCATAGTGCGGGTCGTCCCACTCGCTCAGGCCAGCAGACTCTGCAGCGAACAGCTCTTCGACACGTTCAAGCAGCCTGCGCTCATCAGGAGTCGGCGGATTGTGGTGGGATTGCACCCACCATGGGATGCTGCCGCTGCTGCGCTGGTCCTTGCTTTGACTGTACTGCTGATCAGCATGCCGCAAGAATCCCCGCCGGTTTGTCGGAGTCATTGTGATGTACTCGAATTGTGACTTCAGGTGGGGAAGGCAAACGCAGCTTCGAACAACTAGTTGTAGCTCTCGTCCTATGCGGAGAAGCTCGATGCCACAGCATTCCGGCCAATGGCCCCACCGGTTGTGCCTGGAGCTGACCTCACCGGCACTCTCGCGCATGGAACACCACGCCACACGAGCGAGGTTCACGCCCGGAGTGCCCCGCCACGCTCTAAGACTCACTGAGGACCGCCACATGTACGAGGCTCGTCCTGTCGGCGCAGGGCTGTCCACTCCATCAGCATCGACGTCCCGGCGCACGTCACTGCAGACACAAAACTGCCCCGCCATCAGGCGGGGCAGTTTCGATCTTCTCTTCTTCAGTGGAGCTAAGGGGAGTCGAACCCCTGACCTCGTCGATGCGAACGACGCGCTCTACCAGCTGAGCTATAGCCCCATAGCGGGTATAGTCTACGCCTGTTTTCCCACCCCTCTACCCTTCATGAAATTTAACGTCTGAGACTGTGACTTCTGCTACTCTCAATGTAGTGATTTACGACACATTTAATGCTATGTGCCTTAACTGCCAATCACGACACTCACCAAGGTCACACATCACGAGGAGCAAGGCTATGTCGATCATGACTCACGCCCCCAAAACGCACAACCGCAGTACAAGAAATTCACGTTTCACCAAGCTTGGCGCAACAGTCGCAGTGGCAACCCTGGCACTAACCGCCTGTGGAGACGACTCATCAAATGGATCTGCCGAAACAGGAGATCTCGATACCGAGTTCCTCACAATTGCAACAGGCGGTTCGTCTGGAGTCTATTACCAGGTCGGCGCCACACTCAGTGATCTACTCAGCGACGAACTGGGTTCAGACAGCACGGTCCAGGCCACCGGTGCCTCCGCCGAAAACATTAACCTCCTCACCGACGGTGGCGCTGAACTAGCGATCACCATGGGTGATGCCAATGTCCAGGCCTTAGAAGGCACTGGACCTTTCGAAGGCGAGCCACGTGACGGCTTGATGGCTGTAGCAGCCCTGTACCCGAATACTGTGCAAGTGGTAGCCAGCGCTTCCTCCGATATCGAAAGCATTGAAGATTTGTCCGGGAAGAATGTTGCCGTAGGTGACGTCGGTTCTGGCGTAGAGCTCAACGCTCAGACGATTCTTGATGCATATGATATGAGCTACGACGATATCAATGCCGATTATCTTGACTACGCAGAGGCCACCGACCAGATGGCAAACGGACATATCGACGCTGCATTTGTGACGGCCGGCGTTCCGAACCCCGCTTTGACCGAACTGTCCACCAATACAGACTTCAACGTTCTCACCATTGACGGGGACGCGCGAGAGAAACTCCTGGAGAATGACTACTTCATTGAAACCACTATTCCGGGCGGAACTTACCAACAGGAAGAAGATGTTGAGACCGTCGGCGTCGTCAACCACTTGATGATTAGCTCAGAATTGAGCGAGGATGCCGCCTACGACATCACCCGTGTTTTCTTCGACAACCTTGATGCCATCCACAATTCCAATGCAGCCGCTGAAGACATTAGCCTCGAAGAAGCTACCGAGGGGCTGACGGTACCATTGCACCCCGGAGCTGCCCGGTACCTGGAGGAAAATGGTGTCGATGTCTCTGGCCACGTTGCTGGCGAAGAAGACTAGTGAACTCATTGAGTGATTAAAGGCCCCATGTTTTCATGACACCGCCAGATATGAGTCGCAGATCGGTCCTCACTTTGACAGTGGGGACCGTTCTCGCGGCTGCTGGCGGGGTTGGCGTTACTGCTTCAATACCGGCTAGACATCGACAAATTGTGTGCCGTCACCAGCAACATCACGATGTGTATGCCACGCTCCCGGCCAAAGACGGCACCACCATCAGCCTGTCTTGGGTTCACTCAATTGAACTCACACCGTGGACCGACATCTTTACGGTGACTCCTACTGGCTTGGTGCTGACCCAAACTCGTTTCTCTTCCTACGGAGCCGGCATGCCCGCCGGAGAACAAGGAGATCTGCGTTACGAAGGCAACCAAGTGGTTATCGATAATATTGACCGCCCCTTCGACGCGATTCGCTGGATTCACTCTCACCGCGCCCAGTACCGGGTTCTCATCGATCATGATCCGCAACGTATAGACGCAACGCAACTACCTGATCACCAAAGACTCGAGATTGTTCTGATATGACACCTCCCCAACGGCCCCAAAAGCAACCAACAAACCAATCTTCAGATTCACTCGCTACCGCCACCATCACGGACGCTGAATATCTTCCTCACACCGACGAAGAACGTCGCGCTCAGGAACAAGAAGCAGCCGAAATTGCGGCCCAGTATGACGCTGAGTCTCGGACGCGCAGTATTCGGTGGCGTCCTCTGGCAATTTTGATCACCGCGGTGGCATGCGCATTTGCGATATACCACATGTGGACCGCCTACTTCGGATCACCACCTACGCTGGTTCACCGTTCCATCCACGTCAGCATCGTTCTGTTCCTGATCTTCTTGATCTACCCTCCGTTCAGACGAGCTCAAGGACTGACCTTTCAACTCGTTGACGGCGTCTTAGCGTTGTCTTCGCTAGTTCCATCGGTCTACATCGCAACAAACTATGAGCAAGTGGTCCTTCAAGCTGGGAGGTTTACAACTACAGACGTCATTGTCGGCACCATTTTGGTCGTTCTCGTATTGGAAGCCGCTCGACGGGTCACAGGTTGGGCCCTTCCAATTCTGGCGATACTTTTCATCCTCTTCGGCATTTTCGGCCGTGAATTACCGGGCGTGTTGCGCCACCGCGGTTATGAATGGGACACTCTGGCTTATCAGTTCCTCTCCACTACCGAAGGTATTTTTGGAACAGCGACCGGCGTGTCTGCCACGTACATCATTCTCTTTATCCTCTTCGGTGCGTTTCTGGCAAAGTCCGGAATGTCAGCCTTATTCAACGATTTGGCTCTTGCTATAGCTGGTCAGAGTCGTGGAGGCCCTGCCAAAGTTGCCACCCTGGGATCTGGTTTCATGGGATCCATCAACGGGTCAGCTATTGCAAATGTTGTCTCAACAGGGGCATTCACCATTCCAATGATGAAGAAAGTCGGCTACACCAAGACTTTTGCCGGCGCGGTGGAATCGACGGCATCGGTGGGCGGGCAAATTTTGCCCCCGGTCATGGGCGCTGCGGCCTTCATTATGGCGGAAACGCTTGGCGTCCCCTACTCCACAGTGGCAGTAGCGGCTATCGTTCCAGCGCTGCTCTATTACCTTTCGCTGATCGTCCAGATCCATCTGCGAGCGACTCGAGAAGGGTTGAAAGGTATCTCAAGAGATAATTTGCCGGCAGTTCTCGATGTCCTGAAAGAACGTGGTCACCTGTTAATCCCATTGTTCTTCCTGATCTACATGCTTTTCTTCTCAGGGCGCACCATCCTTTATTCCGCTCTTCTCACGATCATTGTCACCATTGTGGTCGCTATGTTGCGAAAGACCTCAAGATTGTCTTTCAAAGACATTATCGACGCCCTGGAAAATGGCGTCCGACAAACCTTGGGCGTGGCTGTAGCTTGTGCAAGCGTGGGGATCATCGTTGGCGTGGTGACTATCTCCGGCTTCGGTGTGGTGCTAGCCTCGGCCATTGTGTCGGTCTCAGGCGGTATTTTGTTCTGGACTTTGGTCTTCACCATGCTTGCCTGCCTGGTGCTGGGTATGGGCCTCCCTTCGATTCCCGCTTACCTCATCACAGCAACCATGGCGGCTCCTGCATTGACCGAACTCGGTGTGGAACCGATCGTGGCACACCTGTTCGTGTTCTACTTCGGGTTGTTCGCCAACATCACTCCGCCTGTCGCGCTCGCTGCCTTTGCCGCAGCCGGTATCTCTGGGGCTTCTCCCATGCAAACTGGTTTCGCGGCGCTCAAGCTGGCCGCAGCAGGGTTTATTATTCCGTATATCTTTGTCTACAGTCCGGAATTGTTGTTACGAGACGTCTCGATTGGCCAAGGCATTCTTGTCGTCACGACGGCTGTCATTGGCATCCTGATGCTTTGCGTGGCATTGGAACGGCACTTTATGGTCAATATGCACTGGTTTTTGTGCATCGTGATCGCAGGCGCGGCCATCCTGTTGCTGAATTCTAATATGCTGCTATCCCTCAGCGGCCTGGGAATCGGGATCCTCGTTCTGGTCGTCCAATCCATCCTGGCTAAAAAGCAAGGCAACTTCGGGCTCAAGGCCATCTAGTACCAGGAAAGTTCTCTAACATCACCCACCAAAAACGGCGACCAGCCCCGAAATGGGGCCGGTCGCCGTTGGTCGTCAGGTGTGGAGCTTAGGCGCTAGGCTGCTTCGGCACCTTGCGGTCAGAGCCCTCTTCGAAGACTGCCGGGTAGACGCCGTTCTCGTCATGGGTTTCACGGCCGGTGACCGGCGGGTTGAACACACAGGCCATGCGCAATTCGGTTTCAGCGCGCACGGTGTGCTTCTCGTGACCATCCAGCAGGTACAGGGTGCCGTCCTTGAGTTCGTGGACTTCACCGGTCTCTTCGTTGGTCAGGGTACCGTTACCCTGCACGCAGTAGACGGCCTCGATATGATTCTGGTAATGGAAGGTCGAGGTCGTGCCGGCGTAAATCACGGTATCGTGCATGGAGAAACCAACACCTTCGCGGGCGAGCACCATGCGACGTGAGCGCCAGTTCTCCGAGGTTACGTCGCGCTCGGTGTCATTGGTGTCATCACGGTTAATAACGTACATATCAAGTTCCTTTCACTGGCTGGCGCCGAGTTGATGCCGCGGCCAGCCGGTTGTTACTGACGTCGTGGTTTATGCCGTCGATTTAGGCGTTAGCCAGGTTGTCTTCGTTCTGTCCGCCGGTAATACTGCTGACATCGGCCCCGGTCAGCTCGCCGAGGATTTCGGCGATCAGATTCATACCGCGCTCCAGCTCGTCGAGCTCGGTGGTCAGCGGTGGCATGATCTTGAGAACTTCGTCTTCCGGACCCGAGGTTTCCAGCAACATGCCACGCTTGAAGGCTTCAGCAGCCACTTTGCCTGCCAGGTCTTGATCTTCGAAGTAGATACCGGTCAGCAGACCACGGCCACGCACTGCAGATCCGGAAACAGCAGCGGTAATCTTGATCAGCTTGTCCTGAACCAGCTCGATAGCCTGAGCCAGGTGACCCTTCTCGAAAGTGTCATCGGCCCAGAACTCACGCAAGGTGGCAGCACCGGTCACCAGCGCCAGGGCGTTGCCACGGAACGTACCGTTGTGCTCACCCGGACCCCACACATCCAGTTCAGACTTGAACAGGGTCAGCGCCAGCGGCTGACCGGAACCGGAAATGGACTTAGACACGCAGACAATGTCCGGGGTAATACCGGCTTCTTCGAAGGAGAAGAAGCTACCGGTACGACCGCAACCGGCCTGCACATCGTCAACAATCAGCAAGATCTCGTGGCTCTTGCACAGCTTGGCCAGCTGACGCAACCATTCGGCGCGTGCGGCACGCAAACCACCTTCACCCTGAACGGTTTCGACGATAATGGCGGCTGGCTTATCGACACCGGATCCGGAGTCTTCCAGGACGCGCTCCAGCCAGATGAAGTCTTCGGTCTCGCCGTTGAAGTAGTCGTCGTAGGGAATCTTCGAGCTGTTGGTCAGCGGAATACCCGCACCCTTACGCTTCATCGAGTTACCGGTCACCGACAGCGAACCCAGGGTCATGCCGTGGAAGGCGTTGGTGAACGACAGAATGTGCTGGCGTCCGGTGACCTTACGGGCCAACTTCAGTGCGGCCTCAACAGTGTTGGTACCGGTCGGGCCAGGGAACATGACCTTGTAGTCCAGACCGCGGGGCTCGAGGATGACTTTCTTGAAGGTTTCCAAGAAGTCGCGACGTGCCGGGGTCATCATATCCAGCGAGTGCAACGGGCCACCGTTGTCCAGGTACTCGCGGATGGCGTCGATCAGCTTGGGGTGGTTGTGTCCGTAGTTCAGAGCACCAGCCCCGGCGAAGAAGTCCAGGTAGTCGGTGCCGTCTTCGGCGATCTGGTGGGAGCCAGATGCTTTGACGAACACGGTCGGCCAGGAGCGGGAATAGCTACGAACCTCGGACTCTGTTGTCTCAAAAATCTCGGTATCCATGGGGAATTCCTTTCCGTGGAAAACTTGTCTCGACCCATCTCTCCGCCAGCGAGCGGGATCAGTGCGATCCTGCTCTAGCTGTTCAGCGGTGCGATGTGGTGAAGGTATTCGGTGGGCTGATCGTCGGGGTACATCTCAGGGGTGAATAAGGGGGTAATCTCTTCACCAGCGTTGTTGCGCTTGGCAAAGGAAGCAAACAGGGCGTTGGAGGCTTTATTCGTGGAGGTAATGGTCGTCTCCAACACTTTCGGTTGCACCGATTCGTTGAGCGCGTCCAACATCTGAGAGGCCACGCGCAGTCCCCGAGCGGCTTCGTCGACGCCAACTTGCCAGACCATCAACGTGTCTGGGGCATCAGGGCGGATGTAGCCGGTAATGAACCCGACGACTTCACCATCGAGTTCGGCAACAACGGAGGTTTGGGAGAAATCTCGAACCCACAGCAGATAGCTATACGAGGAGTTCAAGTCCAAGACGCCCGTGTCACGAGCGATCCGATAAATTTTTGCTCCGTCTCCGGGAGCGAACGGTCGAACCGTGATAGCGCGGGGTTTGTCGGTCGGGTGGTCTGGAAGGGTCTTTGTGTCATCCATCTTTTTTCACAATAGACGACTGAAAAATGCTTTCAACCCGGCCCTCACGCCGATGTGGGCCAATTTTAGGCCGGAAAAAACGCCTAAACCGTTGATAATCATTAGGGACCCGGAGAGCGCCAGGGCTCGAGAAGCCGAGCCAAAAGCTGTTACCAAATTGTTATACAAGACGTGTTGGATGTCACATTTTAAGTGGGGTAGCCTCCCGATTCTACACTCGAGCTCATCTCACGGCGTTCATGAGTTGGGTTGGTGAACAGGTCTTCGGTAGGGTTTTTCTCATCGACAGGGGAGCACCACCGTGGTGCTGAGAGTGCGAACGCATTTCGCAGACCCTCGAACCTGATTCCGGGCCATGCCGGCGAAGGGAGTCGAGTATCTCTCCTTGCACCGTGGGCTAATCGCGGGTGATTCTCACCTCGCCCAGGGTGCTCGCCCTCCTATCCCTTGAAGGAGGATATGCACTGATGACGCACCTCACCCATCACTCACCTGGGCCCGCCCGGTCTCACCGTCGAAAGATCAGCACGGTGTTCGGGCTCTCGGCGGTGGTAGCGCTGGTACTGTCAGGATGTTCGGCCGCAGATCAGGCAGATAATAATGGTGGAGACAACGGTGACGAGAACCAGACAGTTACCATGATGACTCACGATTCCTTCAGTGTCTCCGAGGAATTGCTCGCGCAGTTTGAAGAGGAATCCGGTTACACCGTCACCACCACAGCCCCCGGTGACGCCGGGGCTGTCGTCAACCAGCTCATCCTGCAACAGGACTCCCCCACCGTGGACGGCTTCTTCGGGGTGGAGAATTATTCGGCTCAGACGCTGTTGGACGAAAACTTCCTGCAGGATTATTCCGGTCAACTTCCAGAATCTGCCCAAAACCTCGCCGTTGATGGCTCGGACGCGCTGGTGCCGATCGACCACGGTCAGGTTTGCATCAACGCTGATACCGAGTGGTTTGACGACAACGACCTGGAAGTTCCGGAGACCTTGGACGATCTCACTGATGAGAACTACAAGGACCTGTTGGTCACCAGTGACCCGAATGATTCCTCCCCGGGCCTGGCGTTCTTGGTTGCCACCCGGACGGAATTCGGCGACGATGCCGAACAGTACTGGGAAGACCTGTTCGATAACGGGGTGAAAGTCGCCGGTGGCTGGTCTGATGCTTATTACGCCGACTTCTCCGGTTCTGAAGGTGAAGGACCCTACCCGTTGGTGGTGTCTTACTCCTCGTCACCGGCCGCTGAAGAAGGTCGGACCACCAGCATTGACGGCACCTGCATCCAGCAAATCGAATATGCTGGCGTGCTGGAGGACGCCGAGAACCCCGAGGGCGCTCAGGCTTTCATCGACTTCATGCTCTCCGAAGAATTCCAGGCGGATATTCCTGAGCAGATGTTTATGTATCCGGTCGATGACAGCATCGAGCTGCCAGACGAGTGGAGCGAATACGCCTCACTGACCGAGGACCCCATTGAGCCGGATCTGCAAGAGGTCGCGGACCAGCGTGAAGACTGGCTGAACTCCTGGACCGAAACCTATGAGGCCCAGTAGTCGCCCCTATGGCGTCCCGCCTTGTTGTCTGGTTGGTTGCTTGCCTTACTGGTAGGTGACCAACCAGGGGGTGGGATTCACCTGGTCGTAGGTTTGTGCCGGCGTCAGCATGGGCTGGTCTTGACGGTAGAAGTTCTTCCATGCCGGCCACATATCCTCGGGCAAGTCCTCGGTGAGCACGCTCCAGGTCTCCTGTTTGACCTCTTGGGTTCCGTGGCCATCGGCGTGCAACACCACGGCCAGCTCGTCATGGGAGGTATCCACTTGGTCGCGGTTGGTGATCATCGAGGTGCGGAATTGGTGCAGGACCAGCATTTTCTCGGGCAGATCGTTTTCTGCGGTGAGCTCGGCCAACCAGTCGATGACCTCGTTGATTTCAGCGGCATCGACGGTGCCGATCTGACGGCCGTGCACCTGACCGGGTTGCAAGCGCCATTCGGAGTCCAGCGCCAAACCCACGTGGGGTTCTTTCAGCAGGTCCTCATAGAGTTTCGCCTGCGAGAGGAAATCGTTATGACCCGGTTGCAGGTCCAAGATCACGTAAATGTCTTCTTCTTTGGCCCGATCGACCCACTCTTGCAGGTCCTCGACCGGCAGGGCGTTGGAGTAGTTGCCGTCCTCGCCGGGGTGAGCGGTCGCGACGGAGGTGATGATTTCAAAGGCCGGTTGGATCGGATCCTCACTGTTTTCCGAGTACTCATCGGCCAGCTCTTCGACACGAGTTATCGACCCCTCCAGGTCCTGTTCTCCCAGGGCACCCAGTGCCTCTGTGGACGGGGTACCATAAAGTGCGACGAACCGGCGGTCGGGGAACAGCGTATCACCGCCACCGGGCAGTTCTTCTGGTTCCGGGGTCGGCGAGGGCGAGGCAGTCGTGGGCTCTGCCGAGGGGCTAGACGTCGTGTTATTTCCCGCGTCGCTGGCCTGATCTGCCCCATCTGAGGAGCTACAACCGCTCAGCGCTAAACCGGTAGCTAACAGAACGGCGAACAAACGAGAACCACGGAAGTCGCAGGGAGTTTTCATCACGGGCCTACTCTACAGGACCCCCGGCTTAATGACCCGTCATAAATCCAATTGACCTGAAAAGAACGGTGTGATGTCGCGTTTTCGTTGGATCGTGTGGGTGCTCGTCGCCCTGCTACCGTTGGCCTTCCTTGCGGTCTTTTTCGCCTGGCCGGTGCTGGGGATGCTGGCCCGAGGCCTGGTTGATGATCAGGGCTCGCTGGACCTGTCGGGTTTTGGGGAAGTCTTCGGCACCGCACGCACCTGGCGGATTATTGGTCACACCTTGTTCATGGCCACCGCCGGAACTCTGGGCTCCCTGGTGCTTGGGATCCCGGGCGCCTATATCCTCTACCGCACACAGTTTCCGGGTCGAGAGATGCTCCGTTCGGTGGCCACCGTCCCGTTTGTGTTGCCCACCGTGGTGGTGGGGGTAGCCTTCCGTGCGGTCTTTGGGCCAGGCACCAGCCTAGCGTTTCTGGATCAGACCACGACGGCAGTGATCATCGCCATGATGTTCTTCAACTATTCGGTGGTGATCCGTCAGGTGGGGTCGTTGTGGCAGGTCTTGGATCCACGTTCCACTGAAGCGGCCAGAATGCTCGGGGCTTCCCCGGCTCGGGCGTTTTTCACCGTGACCTTGCCAGCGCTACGTCCAGCCATTGCTGGAAGCGCCGGGTTGGTGTTTCTGTTTTGTTCGACCGCCTACGGGCTAGTGCGGTCGCTGGGCGCCCCGGGAGTCGGGACGTTAGAGACCGAGGTTTTTCGCCAGACCAAGACGTTCCTCGATCTGCGCACCGCCGCGGTGTTGTCGATGATTCAGTGCGTGATTGTCGTGATATCGGTGATCATTACCCAGCGCACCGGTTCCTCGCAGGCGGCTCGGTTGCACCAAGCGCACCGGGTGAGGCTGACCCGCACCGACTGGTTCCCGTTGACGATCACGCTCGCGGTGGTCCTCGGACTGATACTGACTCCCTTGCTGACCTTGGTGGCCCGGTCGTTGACGGTTGATGGCGAATTCAGCACGCGCCATTACCAACTGTTGGCTACGCATTCGGGAACCGGTTTTGCCGGTGGCGCCACGGTGGTGGAGGCACTGGACCATTCGCTACGTATCGCACTGGATGCCACAATAGTCACCGTCCTGTTGGCAATTCCGCTCGCGTTGTTGCTCACCCGTCCCACCCATTCCCCGGCGGTGCGGTCCCTGCAACGGCTCATCGATGGCGCCTTCATGCTCCCGTTGGGTGTTTCGGCGGTGACCATCGGTTTCGGATTCTTGATCTCCTTGCAACCAGCCTTCCCACACCTAGCGCAGTCAGGATTGCTCGTCCCGTTGGCTCAGGCGGTGGTGGCTTTGCCCCTGGTGGTACGCACTCTGGTGCCGGTGTTGGCCGCGGTCGACCCGGCCCAACGTGAGGCTGCCACGATGTTAGGGGCTTCCCCGGTCCGGGTGATCGCCACCATTGATGGCCCCTACGTGGTCCGTAGCCTCGGATTGGCTGCCGGCTTTGGTTTTGCGGTCTCGCTGGGAGAATTTGGGGCCACCAGCTTTTTAGCGTCCCCGAGCTATCAGACGTTGCCGGTGGTCATTGTCCAGCTGCTGTCGCGTCCTGGTTCCGATAATTTTGGGATGGCCATGGCTGGCTCGGTGGTGTTAGCCGTGCTGAGTGCTGGCATATTGTTGATCTGCGAACGGCTTCGCCCGGCGGGCGTGAAGGAAAGGACATCGTGACAGCTTCCACCACACCACAGCAACTCATCGCCGAGCAGATCTCGGTGCACTATCCCAACGGGTACCAAGCCATCACCGAGGCCAGCTTCCAGGTTCACGCCGGCACCATCCTGGTCCTGTTAGGACCCTCGGGGTCGGGAAAGTCTTCGCTGTTACGTGGCATTGCCGGACTGGAGCGGATCAGCTCCGGCACCCTGCGTTTTGGCGACCGCATCTTGGCCGGGCCAGGCCAACATGTTCCGGCACACCGGCGCGGCATCGGCATGGTATTCCAGTCCGCCCAACTATTCCCGCACCGCTCTGTGGCCGGCAATATTTCCTATGGCCTCGAAGTGGAACATCTCCCCCGGTCGCAACGCCGGGCCCGGGTGGAGCGTCTGCTGCAGCTGGTGAACCTGCCCGGTTTTGGTCGTCGCAACGTCGCCACACTCTCGGGTGGTCAGGCCCAGCGCGTGGCCTTGGCTCGTTCCTTGGCGGTAGAACCGGCGGTGATGTTGCTTGACGAGCCACTCTCGGCGTTAGATACCGAGCTACGCTCACGATTGGCCGACGATATTCGGCAGATCCTCACCGAGGCCGAGATTGCCGGAGTCTATGTCACCCACGACCATGCAGAAGCCCGGATGGTCGCCGATCAGGTGGCGTTGATCGACCAGGGACGTCTGCAACGCGTGGGCACGGTCACCGAAGTGTTAGGCGCTTAGTGTTCGCGGTGCGGTGCCGGTAGCTGGGAGCGGGCTGCCACAAATTCGGTGGCCCAGAGGTCTTCGAGCTCGACGGTTTCGCGGTGTAGCGTGTTGATGTCAACGCCCTCGCTCTGGTGCAGTGGCGGGTCGAAGCGGATACCTTCGGTCATATCCAAAGTCCGGACCTGCTGGAGGTGATCTTCCCAGCGCAGATCTTCATACAGTTCCTCGTAACCGGAGCTGAAGACCCAGTTCAAGAATCCGGCGTAATCCGGGGCTAACGGGCCCCAGTTCAACCGCACCGGGTCGAAATAGCAAATATAGCCGGTGCTAATGCCCAGTCCGCCACCATCGATGGCATAAATACCGCCGATGACGTCCACCGCGATGGTCATATACAGTGGTCGGCCATTGTGTCGCGGAGTCCAGACGGTCAGATCGGGGAGCTCATCGTTTCCCGACCCGAGGATGCGCAACCACCCGCCATCGATCAACAAGCCGGCGGTGTGGGTCAGCAGTGCTCCCATGTGTGAAACCTCGGAGACACCCAGCTCGTTGAGCACCTGACGTGCCCGGGCGGGATCAGCTTCGACCCGGTGGACGCGTTCGCTCTGTTCACTGAGCAATTCGTCAATAGCCGGCCAGGTGTCACTGAATTCGGGGATGGTTAGCGAGCGCTTATGGCGCTGGGGCCCACGGGATTTCTTTTGACGCCGAAAAAAGATCATGGTCTCATCCTGTGTGGTGTCGAACAGAGGGTGACGGAAGCCGACTAGTTGAGGTTTTCTTCGTCCTCGACCACATCGAAGCCCAGGATATCGACGGAGAATCCGCGTTCTTCATCCTCGTCATGGGCGTGTTCGTCGCGGGATTCGGCCCACTTTTTGTAGCTGTTCTGCGAATCCCACCGGGTGACGACGAAGTACCGGGTTTCACCCACCACCGGGCGGAGTACTTCGAAGCCTTGAAATCCCTCGAAGGTATCAACGGCCCGCTTGCGGTTCGCGAAGCGACGCTCAACCTCATTATGGGCACCATCAGGAACCGTCAGCGCAGTGATATTGACGAAAGTCATGTCGGTCATTCCTCCTCATACCGGGACGAAGTCTGCCCCGAGTATTCTACCGGTTCAAGTGTAGACCTTTTCGAGGTCTTTCACGGCGTCTTTGTACGTTCGCTCTATCGAAGCCGAACCCTGGGGATGAGGTGGTCCGGGCCGGTAGCTGTCGGTTGCGGGCGGTCCACGTTGCACGATCGCCGGGACCAAGCCGATCAGTACTTGCGGACCAACGCGGAGCGTGAGTCGCCACATCACCGCCACGGTGGTCAGGTTCCCCACCGTGTGTGCCGGCACCTCAGTGGTGCTATGGATCCGTGGGCTCAGCGGACTCAGTGGAGGCACCGGCATCGAAGAGAGCCAGAATATCCTCGGCACCGAGCGAGGAGGAGAACGCGGTATCGTCTTCGGTCAGTGAGGAGAAGAGTTCGGCTTTGGCCCGCTGGAGCTCGACGACTTTTTCTTCAATGGTGCCTTCAGCGACCATCCGGTAGACCATAACCCGTCGGTCTTGACCGATCCGGTGGGTGCGATCCACGGCTTGGGCTTCGGCGGCGGGGTTCCACCACGGGTCGAGGAGGAACACGTAGTCGGCTTCGGTCAGGGTGAGTCCGAATCCACCGGCTTTGAGTGAGATCAAAAAGACCGGGATGTCTCCGGCCCGGAACTGCTCGATCACCGCTGACCGGTTTCGGGTGGCTCCGTCGAGGTAGCTGTGGGCAATGTCGTGTTTGGTTAGTGTTTCAGCCACCCGATGCAAAAAGGAGGTGAACTGGCTGAAGACGATCACGCGGTGACCGTCAGCGACCAGTAGCTGCAATCGTTGCATCAGGTCGGTGAGTTTCGAGGAGTCCACGTCCCGGTACTCGTCGTCGACGATCTGCGGGTCGAGGGCGAGCATGCGCAACAGCGTCAGCGAACGGAAGACGTTCATCCGGTTGGAGTCGAAGTCCTGAATGAGGTGCAGGACCTTTTGCCGTTCCCGTTGTAGCACCCGGTCGTAGAGGCGACGATGCTCCGGATTGAGTCGGAC
Source organism: Auritidibacter sp. NML120636 (assembly GCF_003185945.1). Taxonomy (NCBI): domain Bacteria; kingdom Bacillati; phylum Actinomycetota; class Actinomycetes; order Micrococcales; family Micrococcaceae; genus Auritidibacter; species Auritidibacter sp. NML120636. Next base: position 52,620 of record NZ_QHLO01000010.1, on the reverse strand, counting down.
GGTGATGGTTTGTTCTTGTTTTTCGGGTAGCTCTTGGGCCACCACGTCCTTGGTACGACGCAACATGATCGGTTTGATGCGCTGTCGTAGCCGGTTCATACGTTCGGCAGCTTTGCCACGGATCTCGGCGTCTTCTCCCGAGGCACGCTGTTCGGCAGAAATGCGTTGGCCGGCTTCGATGGGTTTTTGGTAGGTGTCGCGGAAGGTGGCGTAGGACCCGAACAGTCCTGGGACGGTGAGGTTGAGGATCGACCACAAGTCCGAGAGCGCATTCTCCATTGGGGTGCCGGTGATGGCCAGCCAGAAGGGGGCCTGGAAAGAGCGGATGGCTTTGTGGGCCTTGGTGCGGTGATTTTTGACGAACTGCGCTTCGTCGAGGATGATCCCGCCCCAGGTGTGTTCGGCGAAACGGTCGGCATCCAGACGCGCAATGGCGTACGAGGTCACCACCAGGTCGGAGTCTTCAACGACTCGAGAGACGTCGGTTCTCAAGCGTGCGGAGCTGGTGTCGAGTACGGTGACGTTCAGGTGGGGGACGAACCGTTCCGCCTCGGATTTCCACACACCCACCACCGAGGAGGGGGCGATGACTAAGAATGGCCCCTCGGGGTTGCCGGTGGTGTCCTGGCGGGCAGTGGTGCGGGCATAGTCGACCAGGGCCAGGGTCTGCAGGGTTTTGCCCAGGCCCATATCATCGGCGAGGATGCCGCCGAGTTTCAGATGCCACAGTTGCACCAGCCACCGGAAGCCTTGCACCTGGTAGTCGCGTAATTCGGCGTTGACGGTCTCGGGGACCTCGGCCGGGGGTAGGTCAGCAACGCCACGTAGCGAGTCTAGTTGGTTCATCCAGGCGCTGACTCGCGGGTCCACTTCCCACCGGGTGGCGATTTCTTCCGCGTAGGAGAGCACTTCGGGTTCGAAGCGGGACACCGTGGGGGCCTCTGGATCCCATTCGTGCAGTTCGGTGGCCTCAGCGATCAGCCGGCGTAGTTCGTCGAAGGCCGAGTGGTCCAAGGTGAAGTAGGTCTTGTCTGGCAATAGCACCGCATTTTCTCCACGCACCAGGGCCGAGAAGACATCGGTAAAGGGCACCGTGGTCTCGCCAACGGTGATTTGAAATCCCAGGTCGAACCAGTCGCGTTGGGCTGAGGGGGTGGCCGAAATGGTCATCGAGGGTTCCCCGTCGAGCTGTTCGTAGTCTGGCTTATCCCCCATCTCGGTGACCTGGATATAATCCATGTCGTGGAGCTGGGGCAGAATTTGGTCGATGAAGATCGCTGCGGTGGCCCCGGTGTAGACGAAGCTCCCCCGGTCGGCATCGGGCCAATACTCACGGGCGGCGGTGAGCACCTGTGCCATGTGCTCGGTCTGGTCCTGCGTGCCCTGATAGGACCACCGGGCATTGACACGCACCGTGTCACGCTGCCGTGACGTCGTGGTGCCGGATTCGGCGTTGATCGCAACTCGCAGGTCCAAGACCGCCGGAGGGATTTCGGGCAGGTCCACCGAGTGGTCGGCTGACCCGATCGACAGCACCCGGTTCAGGCCCGGATAGTAGTTGTCGAAAAACTCGGGGACATCGGCGGCTGGAACGGTGATGTTCTCGTTCTGGTCCAGCAGTTCTAACAATTGAGATTCTAGCGGCTGGGAGCTGGGAATGATCCGAAGCCCGATGCTTGGCTCAGCGGCCTGATGGGCTCGGGCCTGGTAGAAACCGATGGAGCCAATCGCCCCGTCGAGGGATTCACTGTGCTGGTCCACCAGCGCCTTGATGCCGATGCGCATCCCGGATTCTTCTCCCAGGTCCGCATCCAGGGCCTGTAAGTCGACGTAGGGCTCGCCCTCGGAGCATAATTCCACCTCAGAGCAGCCAGCGTAGGCGATCAGCGGGATCTGTGCTTCTAACACCGAGCGCAACAGGTCCCAGATCTGCGGGGAGGACACCAAGGACAGGTTGATCAAATCCTGAGAGCCCAGCACCGAGACGCTGGAGTTATACAGTTGCACCAGCCGGTGCAGGGCCAGGGCTTGTTCGGGCCAGTACTTATTGGACGAGACCGGCACCCGGTGTTCGAAGGTGGTCCAATTTAGCCCGCCTTTAATCCACCGTCCACGGGTGCCTTTGCGCAATGGTCGCAACCGGATGGATAACGCCCGGCTGGCGGTCACATCCTGGGGCCGAGCGGTCTCCCAGCGCACCATATAGCGTCGTGCCCACGAGCCGGCTCCCCCGGTGTGAGCGGCGAATAATTCTACCCCAAGACCGACCTCCGTGTAGTCTTCCTCGGGCTGTTCTCGAGGCAGCAGGACACCCAGCGCGTGTCGCCAATCGGGTCCGGAGTGCACCGTGGTTTCGGTCTGTTCGTCGGCATCGGCGTCCTGAAAGAGATCAGATTCCGGCGACGGGGCCAGATCGGCCGGGTCCATGTGTTCTTCGAAGAGCATTTCGGCTTCTTCGGTATTGGCTTCCCGTCCCAACACCGCTTCGGCGGCTTTGATCGAGCAGGTGAACGCCACCGCCGCCCCATGCTTGCAGAAGCTACCGATCGGGCAGGTGCACACCGCGTCGATGACCTGGTACTGCTCGCTGTCTTCGGAAACTTGCAAGGCCAGGCGGGTGTGATATTTGCGGGTCCCTTCAACCTTGGCCGAGCACACCAAGATTCGTTCGTCGTGCCAGCGCTGGGTTAAGGTCAGCACACGGTGCTCATTGGCGTACTCTTGGCCACGCTCGGCCATGGTCTCGCCAAAGCTACCGTAGATTTCCTCCACGGCAATGTAGGGTGCAGTCGGTGTAGACCCCGCGGTTGCAGTCACGAGGGTAGCAATCCTGTCTCGTATTGTCGGACGTGGTCGGTCACCCCGGCGAACCGGAAGCCGGTGGCGGTATCAGTCGGGGTGATGTAATTATCCGAGTCCAACCGGTGGCTGTGGTGCAACTGGCGGTACTGCTCGACGCTGAGCGTCTTTCGCGCGTTCAGATCTGCCTGGAGGTGCTCCAGGTAGTCCAGGTGCTCGGTATAGCGGGGCTGGACCACACCGGTGAAGAATTCAGCGACCGAGCCGGACCCGTAAGAGAAGAAGCCCAGCCGTTTGCGAGCCAGCTCAGCGTTATTCGTCAGCTGGGCGGCCAGGGCGAAGTACAGGCTGGCGGTGTAACTATTGCCCAGCTGGCGGTTGAAGCTCATGGATTCCTCGATCAGCGCGTCATCGAGCTCCACGCCGAGGTGTTGGCCCAGGTGACGGTGGGCTTTCCGGGCCATCTTGGTGAAGGGTTGGTGATGCAAGAACCGGTCGATGTCCTCCAGGTCGAGTCCCGGTGCCCGACGCATCGCGTCATCGTAGGCTCCGGCGGTGGCATCCAGATAGGCGTCCAAGGACAGGTGGCCGTTAACGTAGGGGGTCGAGGAGTCGGTGGGCCGCCAGAAGTCGTTAACGTCGGCGGTGTAAAACCCGGTGACCGGTTCCAGTGCAACCAGGTGTGGTTCGGCCGAAACCAACATAGCCACCGCACCGGCACCCTGGGTGGGTTCTCCGGGGGTGTCCAGCGCGTAGCGGGCAATATCGGAAGCGATCACTAACACCTGTTCTTGCGGAAACCGGGTAATGTGCCCGACCGCGAGCTGCAGTGCCGCGGTGGCAGAATAGCAGGCCTGTTTCAGCTCCACGGTGCGCACGTTCGGTGCCAGGCCGAGTAACTGGTGGACAAAGACTCCGGCCGATTTGGACTGGTCCACTCCGGTTTCGGTGGCGAAGTACAACTGGGTAATTTTGTGCTCGGGGTGCCGGGCCACTAGCCGGGAGGCGGCGGTGGCAGCCAGGGTGACGATATCTTCATCGGCGCCGGGCACCGAGAAGCAGTCTTGTCCCAATCCCAGGTGATATTTCGCCGGATCGGTGCCCTGATAGTCAGCCAGATCATCAAGCGAGAGCACATAGCCGGTGGTGGCCACATCAAGATCTGTTAGGCCAATGCTGTACTGGGTCATGCGCTAGTTCTACCCCTTCTTGCCCGCTTTTTCGCCCCCGCTGGGCGTCTCAGCCGTTTGTCTCCAGTCTGTCTAGTCTAGCGCTGTTGCTGGTTGCGTTCGAATGCTCGGTGTGTGTTCATCAGCTCACCGGGGTTGGTTTGAGCTGCCAGCAAGGACAATTCACCGCACCACACGCTGGCGGCGATCAACCCGGCCAGCCGGCGGGAGTTCTCGCCGATCTCGCGGTCTTCGTTCAGCCCCATCCGTGCCATGGCTTGTTGCACGTGGGGCAGGTGCTTGCCGTTACCCACCGTGCCGACGATCAGGTGAGGCAGACTCACCGAGAAGTACAGGTCGCCCTCGCGGTTTTCTGCATAGGCGAAGCCCTGGGAGCCTTCGACAATATTGGCCGCGTCTTGGCCGGTAGCAAGATAGAAGGCCAAGAGCATGTTGGCAAAGTGAGCATTCGCCGATCGGATCGCTCCGGCGATGGTGGAACCCACATAGTTTTTCTGCACGACCAACTGAGTGAGCTGCTCGGCGGTGGTGCGCAGATTCTTCTCCACCACGTCGCGGTCGATGACCATCTCCACGGTGACCGAGATTCCGCGACCAAGCACACCGTTGACCGCGGTGGCTTTTTTATCGGTGCAGAAATTTCCTGACACCGACCCGTATCCCAGCCCCAGGTCCCAGCTGAGGATCTCCGACAGCACCGCATCAGAGGCGGCGGTGACCATATTGTGTCCGGAGGCGTCCCCGGTGGTGTAGGCCAGTCGCACAAACAGCAAATTACCGACAATCTCGGGATGAATCTCGATGAGTTTGGCGTAGCGGGATCCGGCGGTGACCAGCTCGTTGAGGCGCTGGTGGCGGGCGTCGATAACCTCGGCCGCTCGTTGAGCGGTGCGCGCTGAATCGGCGGTGAGCAGAATCGAGCGGGTCATCCGCTGGTCATGCACTGTCGCCTGCAAGCCGGTCTCGTGGAGCCGGGAGATCTTCGCCCCACGCCCCACGGAGGGCCACAACGGGGTTTCGTAGGTCGCTAATGGAATGTCGATCATTTCGGTGGTGGTGAAGCCATCACCACCGATCCGTATCGGGCCTATCCAGCGGGTCGGCACCCCGGTGGGAAATTCCTGAGAGTAGGTGCTGGTACCCGGATCGCGTAGTGGGCTGTCGGTGGTCATCGGGTCTCCTTCCCAGAACGATTGGCCAACTGAGCCAGGTCGACCCCGCGGGCCAGGGCAAATTCGCGCACAGGCCCATGCAGGATCACATCGGTGTACTGCAACTCCTCGACGGTGTGCGCACCCAACAGCACCATCAGCTGGCGGATGCGGGTGAGCCAGATGCGGATCACCTCGGTGAGAGTTTCCGCACCATGGTGTCTGGCGATGGTCAAAAACGTGCCGGCTACCCCCACCGCACGGGCGCCCAATGCCAGGGCTCGCACCACGTCCAGCGGGTGGCGCACTCCGCCGGAGGCCAGCACCTGGAGTTCGCAGTGATGGTGCTCGGCGAGCTGGTGCGGGCTGGAGAGGATACCGGTGGCGTGGGCATCGAGCAGGCACCGGGCTGCCGAGGAGCCCAGCTGGGTGATCCACTCCCAGTTGCCAGCCTGGGCAATCGGATCCTCTCCGCTCGCGCGACGGTCGTTTTCAATGCGGGCGAAGTTCGTGCCTCCAGCACCGGCCACGTCGGCAATGGTCACCCCAATATCGCGCAGTTGGCCCAGGGTGCGGGCACTGAGTCCGAAACCGACCTCTTTGATGATCACCGGTACCCCATCGGGTTCCAGGGCGCGCACGATGTCTTCTAACAGTCCCAGCCAGTTGCTGAAGTCTCGCGAGCCTTCGACCATCACGGTTTCTTGGATGGCGTTGAGGTGAACTTGTAGCGCGTCGGCATCGAGCAGGTCCACCGCCCGGTGAGCATCTTCCACGCTGCGTCCGGCACCGATATTGGCCCAGATCAGCCCGTCCGGGTTCTCTTCGCGAATCACGCGAAAGGAGTCAGCGGTACTGGGCTCATCCAGCCCGATACCCACCGACCCGGAGGCCATCGGGATTCCGGTAGCCGCTGCTGCTTGAGCCAGGGCCCGGTTGATCTCCCGGGCCTGTTCGGTGCCTCCGGTCATGCCGTTGATGTACAGCGGGGCGACCAGTTGCCAGGGTCCCAGGGTAGCGTGGGTGGTCGTGGTCTCGGGGCTGATGCCGGCCAGGGCATGGTGGAGGATTTCGACCCGGTCGTAGTCGGTGACCACAGGATGGTCGGCCAGCTGGTGCTGTTGGGCGTCGGCCAAGCGAATATGGTCGTCTTTGCGCGATGCTGCCGTGGAGTTCACTGGTGATAGTCCTTTGCCTCGTACGGTGTCTCGTGCTGGCCCTGGTGCGATGCGGGCAGGTCTGGAGTTTCTATGATACGGGCTCCGGTGGGACTAACTCCGATCGGTAGCGGGGTGATGCCGGCTTCTTGCCAGGCTCCGGTGATCAGCGCGGTATCGACCGACTGGTCGGCCAGCACGATGCCGCAGTCTCCCCCACCGGCCCCGGAAGATTTGGCGCAGCACAGTTGGCCGCCGACCTGTTGGGCCAGGTCGATCAGTGTTTTCAAGGCCGGGGTTTCAATGCTGGTCCCGGTCAGCTGTTGCAACTGGTGCAAGGCGGTGCGGGTGGCGACCATCCCGTCGCGGACCGTGGCAAAGTCCCCGGATTCCAGGCCGGTGACCACGTCGGCGACAATGTGCTGATACATGGCCAGTAGCGACTGGAAACTCTCATCACTCTCGCTACAGGCCTGTTTGGAGCTATGGACTTCACCGACCAGCTGATCGGTCAGTGCCGGCCGGCCGGTCCATCCCACTAACACCGTGAGATTCTCGGGCACCGTGAGCCGCCGAAACGGGGTCTCGGCGAAGTGTTCCGAGGCCAACGCGTCGGTGACTGAGCTGACGGGGCCCTGCGGGTCCCCGGCGACATCTACGGGCAAGACCCGGGGCAACTTGGCGCGGTCCGGGGAGGTGTAGCAACTCCACCCTCCGCTCAGACAGGCGGCCACGTCGCCACCGGAGGCTCGCGGGGCCACCTGAATGGAGGCCAGCAGGCCCAGCCGGTATTTGTCGTACTCACTCAATCCAAGCTGGTAGAGCGCATCAAAGGCGGTCACGGTCGCCACGGTGATCGCCCCGGAAGAGCCCAGCCCGTACTTGGCCCCATTGGCGTCCCGGAGGTCATTGTGGACATCCAGGTCAACCGGGATACGGGTCAGTCCGCGTTCGGCCCGGAATTTTTCCATGATCACCGCGGTGGTCAGCGCATGGTCGGTGCCGGTGCGAGCGGTGTCGATGGCTTGAGAGATTCGGGCAGCGGTGAGCACATCGTGGCCCCGATGTGAGCCGGGTGCGCGCAGGGTGACGCTCAGGTACTTATTTACGGCAATTAACACGGCCGAGCATCCAGGCTCGACGACACCGTATTCGCCGGTGACATACAGCTTGCCGGGGGCTTGGGCGGTCAGCGGAAGGCGGCTGGACACTAGGGGGCCTCCACCAGTTGGGCCCCGGGCCCCGGAGCGAAGGTTTTCACCCCGGCCTGTGGGAGGAGCTCGTGCATGCGTGCCACGACGGTCTCGGCATCTTCCGGGCGGGAAATAATCACCACATTGGGGCCGGCGTCGGCAGTGGCGTAGCATTCGGTGCCGGCTTCACGCAGACCTGTTACGGCTTCGATGACCCGCCAGCTATCGGGGGCGAGGTAGCGGATCGGCGGGTTGGCGGAATTAATCAGTGCGTGCATCCGGTGGGCGTGTAGCTCGGTGAGCTCACCGATGGTTGTGAAGTCCTCGGCGGCACAGGCGGCCATCATCTGTTTCAGCACCGCTTCGGTGGTGGGGGCCCAGCCAGCAACAAAGGGGCTGGTCGACAGCGTACGACGCATTCCTTCACGGGAAGAGACTTTTTTCTGGGTGCCGGAAATGGTGACCGCGGTCATGCGCATGTCGGGGGCCTGGATTGCGGTGGCATAGCTGGTGGCGTCGTCGGTGCCAGCGTGCCAGACCGCAAACCGGTCGATCACCGACCGACAGGCGGAACCGGACCCGCGCCGGGCCAGCCGGGAGAGTTGGGCGGTATCTAGCGATAACCCATAGGCGGTGGCTGCGGCAGTGGCCAGGGCGGCAAAGCCCGAGGCCGAAGAAGCCATTCCGGCCGCGGTGGGCCCCTCGTTGCAGGAGGTGACCCGGGCGCGGGCGGTGGCGGTGTCCAGACCGGCTTCGGCGGCCAAGGTGCGCACCAGATCCAGGAAGGCGCTGATTTTCTGCGCGTTCGATCCGGTTTGTGGCGCACCGTTGAGTTCAAAGAGGTCTGTGTCGAGGTTATCGGCGGAGCTGTTGGCACAGCCGAGCAGTTCCACCCGAGTGGTGGTCGCAAAATCGTCCAGGGTCATTGACAGGGACCCGGCCAGAGGGATCATCAGTTGCTCATCGGCCTTGCCCCAGTACTTCACCAGGGCAATATTGGGGTGAGCTTGAGCAATGGCGTGACTCAACGATCCTCCTGGGCGGATGAGGGGGTGGGGGCAGAGGAGGGAGCAATCCGGGCGGTGGGTGCCGTCTGATTGTCGGTGGTGTTGGGGGTCAACGAGGTGGTCCAGACGCGGGTGGCGCCCACCGCGGTCATAGCCGCCGCGACTTTTCCGGCGAGTTCTTGGTCGGGGACCAGAGCAAGCACGCACCCACCGAGTCCCGAGCCGGTGAGTTTGGCCCCGTAAGCGCCGGCCTCAAGGGCCGCTGCGACCAGGGCATCCAGGGCCGGGGCAGAGACTCCCAGGTAGGCCAAAAGCGTGTGAGCTTCGTGCATATTGCGGCCCACACGCACCGCGTCACCGTCCCCCAAGGCCACGGCCACATCGTCGGTCAGATCGGCGAGATCCTCCATGACACGATCGACGACTGCCGGCTGGATATCACGTAGCATCCGGGTTCCTCCCACCGCGGCCGCGGTGGAGCCGACCGTGCCGGTATCCCCGATAACAAAGGTCAGTCCCGCGCCGACCTGAACGGTGGTGGGCTTGCCCTGTTGGAACCGCAATGGGGCCAGTGACTGCACCGCGTGGGCATCCAGTCCGGAGGAGGTACCGTGGGCAACGGTTTCGGCGGTCTGCACCAGCTCATGGGCTTCTGCCGGAGACAACCGGACCCCAGCGTGGTTGGCCACGGCTCTCACGACTGCCGCGGCGGTAGCCGCCGAAGAGCCCAGACCACGTTCAAACGGGATGGTTGAGCGCAAGATGACATCGAGTCGCTCGGCCCGCACATCCAATTTTTCTGCTGAGGCACGTAACGCGGTCACGATCGGCCCCATGTCTTTGGGGGCGTCGTTGAGCGGACCGGTGTAGAGATCGGTGGTGAGATACCCGCGCCGAGAATCGCGCACACCAGCGGTGGCTTGCAAGTCCAGCAGAGGTAGCGCGATCGCTGGTGCACCGTAGACCACCGCGTGTTCGCCGATCAGAATCGCCTTGCCGTGTGCTGAGCCCAGCCCGGACTGCACACCGGTCGAGGGGTCTTTGCTCTCGCGAGCTGTGGGCCCTTCTGGAGCAGTCACGACGGCGTGGTGGTGCCGAGAACCACGACGTGGGGCGTAATCCTGTGTTGGTTGCATGAACTCAATTACTGGTGCGTAGCTGACATGGGCATTCTAACGGTACGGTCCGCAGGCGTTGGTCGTCTCGCGAAATGTTTATTCTACGTGATCACCGAACCTCGCACGGCACTAGGCGTTCCACAACCCGTAGGAGTCGGCCAAATCGGCAATTTTTTGGGCGCGAGCCAGACGTGGCAGGTAGGACCCTTCCCCAGCTTGCGCGCCGGCTTCATGGGCGTCGAGCATTTCGTGAGCCCAGGCCAATTCGTCCTCGGATGGGCTTAGCGCCTTATTGATGTCTTCGACCTGGCTTCGATTCAAACACAGACGCCCGGTCATCCCCATCGACGCGGTCAGCTGGGAGCTTTCCACCACGGTCTCGACGGCTGCCTCCACCGCGGGCGGGCCGTCAATGGCGCCAGGAAGCTTGCCGACGCGGGAAGCATTGACCAACCGCGAGCGCGCATAAGCCATGGCCAGCGCATCTTCGGACACACCGACATCCTTGCGGTAGTCATTGGTGCCCAACGCTAAGCGGAAGGTGCCCGGTGCCCGGGCAATCTCCACGGCATTTTCGACTCCCACCGCAGATTCGATCAGAGCCAACACCGGAACGCCAGCACCCAGACGCATGGCGGTGTGTGAGACCTGTTCGGGGTGTTCAGACATGGCCAACATCACGCCACGTAGTCCGCTGAGTCCTTGGAGCTGACGAAGATCTTCGGCCCATTCATCGGTATTCGGGCCGTTAATGCGCACCCAGCCAGTCATCCCCGAGGTCAATGCCTCAACCACATTTTCCCGCGCCTGATCTTTCTGCTCTGCGGGAACAGCAGCTTCTAAATCCAGGATGATGGAATCGGCTTCGGATGCCATTCCGGGCGCAAACAGATCCTGTTGTGCTGCACTCATCAACAGCCACGAACGAGACAATTTAGCGGGCAAAGCAGCAGCGCGTCGGTTCCTCAAAGGCATGCATTAAACATTAGTCGATCGCTGTGTAGCTGACACCGGCTGTTCACCCACAGCCACCGAGTAACCCGTCGCAGAACAGACCGGTTTCCCCGGTTTTAGCGGTAAGATCTTGGCAGATCGTGTTGCCGTTAATCCAATCTGCGCTCGGGAGTGCCCAAAACCATGTTGCTCGCTAAACGTCCTCGCGGCGGTTCTCTGTGGCCCCGCCTGTCTGCTGTGGCGGTCTGTGGCGCACTGGTTTTGACCGGCTGTTCCGACGAAAATTCGAACCCCGAATCCCTCGGTCCCGGAGGGACAGTCAACGTTCAAAAGCCCGATGACGATGGCTACACCTCCCTGCCGATCAGCTTGGTTGCACTGTCAGGTAATTACCCGCCAAATACCACCGGGAACACCTTTGGTTGCGAAGACCTGTTGGTTTCGGTCCAGTCCGCTCCCACCCTGGTGGAGAACGAGACCGATACGGTCAAACAGGCTGTGCAGTTTTTGCTGGATGACCAGCACTACCGTCACGGCGATCCGCCATTTACCAATTCCGTGGTGTTCTCTCGGGAATCGCTACAGGTTGAGGAAACCACCATCGACGGTGATACGGTAACCGTAAAGCTGTCTGGAGAGGTGGTCACCCGTAGCGACTGCGAGTCGCAACGCATTCTGGCGCAATTGAAGCAGACAGCCGAGCGGGCAGCGCATGTCTCACAATCAAAGATTACCGTCAACGACCAGCCCCTCAATGAAGTGCTCGGCATCGCTGATATTGAGCTGGGCGAGGAAATCACCACGGAGTCCTAGATCATGTCTCATTCCCCCACTGTCCCACGACTGGGGGCGGAATTTGCCCACACGCTCCCAGAGCTCAGCGTTCCTTTCTCCCCCCAGCCGGGCCCGGCTCCCCAGATGCTGTTACTCAATACTCACCTGGCAGAGGATCTCGGACTCGACCCGGACTTGCTGAGCTCAGACCCAGGCCTGCAGTTCCTCTTGGGCCAGCACCCGGACGAGGATGCTGTTCCGGTGGCACAGAACTATGCCGGTCACCAGTTCGGCGCTTTTTCTCCGGTCTTAGGCGATGGCCGGGCTGTGCTGTTGGGCGAGCTCACCTGCTCTGCCACCGGACGTCGTGTTGACCTCCACCTGAAGGGGTCAGGGTTGACCCCGTTTGGGGCCGCCCGGGCCGGGGATGGCAAGGCGGTGCTCGGCCCGGTGCTGCGCGAGTATCTGATCAGTGAAGCCATGCATGCGCTCGGAATTGCTACCGCCCGCGCCCTGGCCGTCATCCTCACCGGTGAACGAGTTGTGCGGGGGCGCGAGACTCTACCGGGAGCGATCCTCGTGCGTGTCGCTGACTCTCATCTTCGCGTTGGCAGCGTGCAGCTGGCCCGCCACGTCAAACCGCGTTCAGACCAGTCCGAAGAGGTCCTGGACCGTCTGATACGACTAGCGCTCACCCGACATGCTCCGGACCGTCTGGAATCTGATCGACCCGCGGCTCAGGAGCTCTTGGCCCACACCGTGCACGCCCAAGCCGAGCTGGTGGCCTCGTGGATGCGACTGGGATTCGTGCATGGGGTGATGAACACCGACAATATGACCTTGAGCGGTCAGACGATTGATTATGGTCCCTGCGCTTTCGTGGACCGCTTTGACCCCACCGCAGTGTATAGCTCCATTGATACCAACGGCCGGTATGCTTTCGGCAATCAACCAGCGGTGGCCGAATGGAATCTCTCCCGCTTGGCCGAGGCGCTGTTGCCGAACATTGATCCGGATCCGAACCGGGCCTTGGAGATCGCTGAGCACCAGGTGCGCGAATTTGCCCCGGCGTTTGTCGACGCGTATGAACGAGGTTTGGCCGCGAAAGTCGGGCTGTCCGAACGCTACGACGACGACCACCGCGTCCGTGAGCTGGTGCGCGAGCTTCCCGAGCTGTGGCAAGAAACCCGGGTGGATCTCACCCAGTTCTTCCTCGGCCTCAGCAGGCTGGCAGGGACCATAGACGAGACCGACACCGATGTCCTCGGTGAGACCGAACGGGCCCGGACGTGGCTCACCCAGTGGCGAGCGCTCGAACCGGAAACCTCCGGACTGCAGGCCCTCAACCCGCGCTATATTCCGCGCAACCATCTGGTGGAAGAAGCCCTGGCGGACTCGGTGAGCGAGGTTGTCGCCCGACGAGATCGGGTCAGCGACAGTTTCACCACGCTATGGGACCTGGTGACCCACCCCTACGACTGGAAGCCCTATACGGAACGCTTTGAGCAACCGGCCCCGGAGAGTTTCACTCACAGTTTCCAGACCTTCTGCGGGACCTAGCCCACCGGGGTGCACGAGCTGTGGCATCTCAGCTGTGCACCCTTTTCTCATTTCTCAGAGGTAATTACACCTCGTCGAGGCCCTGGCCCGATGGTGAGACCAGAATTTTAATCGCGGATTCATTGTGGTTGATCAACGCATCGAACCCTTTGTCGATCAGATCGTCTAAACCAATCTTTCCGGTGATGAAGGGCTTGAGGTCAATCTTGCCCGATTCGACAAGATCGATGGTGTCTTTGTGGTCGTTGCAGTAACCGATCACCCCAGCCAGTTTGATCTCTTTCAGAACCAATTTCGGCATGTTGACCTCCGGCTTAGAGCTCCAGACCGAAACGTTCACAATCGTGCCGGCCGGGCGGACAGCCTCAATCAATGTATCGAGGACCACCGGCACTGAGCTACACTCGAAGCCCACGTCAACGCCCCGACCGTCGGTGATCTTCAGAACTTCCTCGACCACATCATCGTTGCGAGGGTCTAAGACGTAATCGGCGACACCGCTTTCTTCAGCCCGGTTGCGACGCAGATCCGAGGGCTCAGAGACGATGGTGGTGATTCCTTCAGCCTTTAGCACGGCGGTCGTGAGTACGCCGATCGGTCCGGCTCCACCAATTAATGCAATATCACCAGACTGAGCCTGAGATTTCACGTACGCGTGATGAGCGACCGACAAGGGCTCGATCATGGCTGCCTGGTCCAGAGGAACGTCATCCGAAATTGGGTGAACCCAGTGACGGTCCACGGCAATCTGTTCCGCAAGACCACCACCGCGGCCGACCAAACCAATAAAGCCCATGTTCGGAGACAAATTATAGTTTGCGGTATTTTTGTACTTTTCCTCAATGACGTAGGGCTCGACGACGACCTGCTGACCAATCTCGAGATCAGTCACACCGTCGCCCAGAGCGGCCACGGTTCCGGACATCTCGTGTCCTATCGTGACCGGAGCTTCTTCACCAGATATCGGGTGTGGATGTCCGGCCGGAGGAATCGAAAGAGGTCCTTCAAGATATTCATGGAGGTCACTGCCACAGATGCCACACCACGCCACATCGATCAGTACCTGGCCAGACTGAGCCTCAGGGGCATCGATGTCGTCAATTCGGATATCTTTTTGATCATAATAACGCGCTGCGCGCATGACGCCTCCCTGGCGGGGTATCAGATGTATGGAGATTCACTGCGTAGATGTGGGGCGTATGATTCCGATCCGCCCCATAACGCCCACCCTACTCGTGCAAGCACGTCTACCCCATGGCTCAATGACCGCCATTAGCTCACGACCCTGAAGGAACCAGGCGAGGGTCGTCGGTGGTGATCACATCAACTCCGAGCTCGGTGACCCGTTGGACGTCCGCGACGGTGTTGACCGTATAGACACTGAGCGCCATGCCGTGTTCGTGCACTGCCCGTACTGTGGTGGTATCCAGGGTGCGGTGGTTCGTCCCCATCGACAGGCAATGGCGTGCCGCATCGATCACCACGTGCCGGCTGGGAGGCTGATCGACCAAATATTGACCGTGTAGTCCTGGAACTCCGGCAACCACATCCCGGATGGTGGCGTGGTCGAAACTGATGCAACGCAGTCGGTGTTGCGCCACCAGCGAGGAGAAAACCGGGTCCTGGGTGAGCCGGCCGATGAGCAGCTGGATGATCCCCGGCGAGTGTGCTGGTTCTTTGACTTCCACAAACAGCTGCGCGTGATCGCCGAGTACCTGGGGCACCTGATCAAGGGTGGGGATGCGTTCGCCGGACAGCCCCTGTGGGCCGCGCAGTTGCAACTGGGAGAGTTCCTCGTAGCTGAAAGAACTCAGGGGGAGATGGTGTCGTTCGGGAAACACCTCGTCGATATTCGTGGTGCGCTGTAACAGACGGTCGTGGAAAACCACCGGAACCCCGTCAGCCGATAGCTGCACGTCGATTTCGACCGCATCCGCGCCAGCATCCAGGCCGGCCCGCAGAGCCAGCAGAGAATTCTCCGGTGCCAGCAGTGAGGCTCCCCGGTGGCCTACGACCAGTGGCCGGTCCCGGTGGCGGTCAGGAACACTCACAACTGAAATCTCCCGCGCTCGCGTCGACGATGAGTTGAGCCCAGTGGTCGTTATGCTCCCAACGTAGCTGCACCATGGTTTCGGTGGCTTCAACCACCGAGAAGACGCCCTGGAAGGCCGGGTGCTGGTTGCGCCACTGCATGAGCTGGAGCAACCGTTGATTGACGTCGCGTGACATCAATCGTTCGACCTGCTCGGCGGTGAAATAACTACGGTTGATATCGCGGCCCACGCCGGTGGAGGTCAACAATTCCATATCGTTGTCGGCAACCAGCGCGCCCATGTAGTACACCTGTGGGATACCGGGCAAGAAGAACTGGATGGCTCGTGCGGTGAGATAGCGTTGGTCATCCCGACCGAGCGCGTCGTAGTAGGTCGAGTTGACCTGGTAGAGGTCCAGGTTTGAGGCCGCTGCACCGGTGGCCAACCGGGATTGGCCGTCCGAGAGCCGATGGATGGTTTCCACCAGTGCATCAACGTCGGCGTCTTGCAGCAGTCCCGGACGATGGGGGTTGAGCTGGTCTGGCCCCACATCGATCACACCGATTCCGTCGTGAGTGTCCAGGACCGTGATCGCGTTGGTCGGACGCACCCGGATCCATTCGCTCAGCGCAGCGACCGACCCCGTGGTGAGAGTGTGGAGCAACAGTGGTGGCAAAGCAAAGTCGTAGACCCAATCCACGCGCGAGGCGATCTCGAGCTGAGTCTGGTAGTAGGAGTGGATCTCGACAAGAACTTCCATGCCCAGCTGGTGGGCTTGTTCAGTGAGTCTGCCGATGAATTCAAAGGTCTCGGGCATCATGAATGAGCTGGCCCCGGCCTGTTTGAAGGCATATCCCACCGCGTCCATGCGGATCAATTTCACGCCCGCTTCAGCCAGCTGGTGCAAGATCTCGGTGAGGTACTGTGCACCGTGATCGGAGTTGATATCAATGTCGATCTGTTCAGCGGTGAAGGTGGTCCACAGCAGGCGAGGTTGGCCGGCGACCCGGTAGAGGCTGAAGGGCAGTCCCGGCCGTGGCCGGTAGATGGCTAACAGCTGATCCTCGGTCGCTCCCTCGGGGAAGATCCCGGAGTAGGACAGGAACATATCGGCATACTCAGAGTCGGCGCCGTGGGCAAGAAAGTCTTGGAATTGCGGGGAGTGGGCTGAGATGTGGTTGACGATCATGTCGGAGCACAGATCGTAGGCCTCCGCCACGGAGGCCACATCCGGCCAGTCGCCCAATCGCGGGTCGACTTCGCGGTGGTCGATGGGGTCAAAGCCGGCATCAGCGCCGTCATAGGTGCGGAAGTACGGCAATAAGTGGACACCCGTGAACGCGCCCGGGAAGTAGGTATCGATCCAGCGACGGGTAGTGAGCAGATCACCGCCGAAGCGGTTGGCGTAGACAATCAGTTGAACGCCATTCCGCAAGGTGGTGGCAGGGGTGCGGGATTCCGGCAGTGGTGAGGTGGTCATAACCGATTTCTGAGTCGCTGGGCCACATCGGGCCATTCGGGTGCGGTGATCGAAAAGTGCTCGATATCCACCAGATTACCGTCGCTGGCGAATCGAAAGCTACGAAACGTCTGCTCCTCGCCGGCACCACGTTGACCGATGGCTACCACCCAGCGGTCGTTGGGTGGTTGCGCGCATTGCGCCGTGCGCTAGTCGGTGCCGGCATCAAAGGCAGCCGAAAGTCCCAACTCGTCGGAGGCCTCATCGGGCTGGCCGGTAGCGGAGGCAATATCGGCGGCGCCTCCGACCTCGAGTTCACCCATCAGCTCACCGGTCGGGCCGGTGACCATACCGGTGGTGGCATACCGCTCCAGTCGAGACCGGGAGTCAGCGATGTCCAGGTTGCGCATGGTGAGCTGGCCGATGCGGTCTTCGGGGCCGAAGGCGGCATCGCCGACGCGTTCCATCGACAGCTTCTCCGGGTGGTAGGAGAGGTTCTCACCGGTGGTATCCAGGATGGTGTAGTCATCACCGCGACGTAGACGCAACGTGACCTCACCGGTCACTGCCGAGCCCACCCAGCGTTGTAGCGATTCGCGCAACATCAGCGACTGCGGGTCGAACCAACGACCCTCGTACATCATCCGTCCGAGCTTACGACCCAGCGTGAAGTAGTTATCGAGGGTGTCCTCGTTGTGAATGGCGTTGAGCAACCGTTCGTAGGTCACGTGCAATAGAGCCATCCCCGGAGCCTCGTAGATGCCGCGAGACTTGGCCTCAATGATGCGGTTTTCGATCTGGTCGGAGACGCCGAGACCGTGACGGCCACCGATTTCATTGGCCTTGTAAACCAGCGCCACCGGGTCTTCGAAGCGCTCACCGTTGATGCTCACTGGGCGTCCGGCTTCAAAACCGACCGAGACTTCCTCCGAGGGAACCTCGATCTCTTCGCGCCAGGTGGGGATACCCATGATCGGTTCAACAATGTCCAGGCCGGTGTTGAGGAACTCCAGTTGCTTAGCCTCGTGGGTCGCGCCCCAAATATTGGCGTCAGTGGAGTAGGCCTTCTCAGCTGAATCGCGGTAGGGGTAGCCGTGCTCGACCAGCCACTCGCTCATTTCTTGACGGCCACCTAGCTCATCCACAAAGGCAGCATCCAACCAGGGCTTGTAGATCTGCAACTTGGGGTTGGCCATCAGGCCATAGCGGTAGAACCTCTCAATGTCATTGCCCTTATAGGTGGAGCCATCACCCCAGATGTCAACGCCGTCTTCTTTCATAGCGCGCACCAGCATGGTGCCGGTCACGGCACGACCCAGCGGGGTGGTGTTGAAGTACGTCTTCCCCCCAGAGCGGACGTTGAACGCACCGCAGGCTAGGGCAACAAATCCTTCTTCCACCAGTGGTTTCTTGGCGTCTACGAAACGAGCGATTTCGGCGCCGTAGTCCTTGGCACGCTGGGTGACGCCTTCCAGGTCCGGTTCATCGTACTGGCCAATATCGGCGGTGTAGGTGCACGGCGTAGCACCCTTTTCCCGCATCCAAGCCACAGCACAGGACGTATCGAGACCTCCAGAAAAGGCAATTCCGACGCGTTCACCTGTGGGCAGAGAAGACAAAACCTTAGACATAACTCCTACCTTATCGCCCAGGGGCCGGTTGACCGGAATTCTTAACCCATTATGAGCCTGCCCCGGGTTCTAGCCTCAAGACTGGGGCAACACTAGGCTGTCAGACATGACCGATCAGCGCTCTTCCAGCAAGCCCTCCGCCGATTTCGAACCCTTGCAGAACTGGATTGCTCCGGGCGAGACGCGAGAGCAGAACCAGGGTCTGATTATTGGCGGAAACCCGAGCACCGGCCCATATGCGCCCGTGTACTTCTCGGCAGCAAAAACCCAGCCACTGGCGATCTTCTCCGACCGTGACGACGCGGTGGCTACGGTGTCTCTGATCAATAGTCTGACCACGTCACCGGCCAGCTCCCGGATCGGTGGGGCACACGTGCGCGAGGCTGAAACCTCCCAAGCTCCCGGGGTGCAATACCTTGGTTTCACGCTGACCACCAACGAGGAAAATAAGCCGGTTCCAGACACCACCAAGCCGGTGGCTCGGATGTGGGTCCTACCCCATCGGCAGATGGAAGCCATTGCCCTGATGGAAGTTGATGGCCCTAACGGCCACCGAGCCCTGTGCCGGTTCTTGGATGACGAGGCGGCCAATCTCTTCGTGTCCACCATGGACGCCATCTTCGCCAGCATCTCGGACCGGGTCGCCTAAGCCACTATGTCGAGCCTGTAGGACACCGACACCACCAGGCTCGCACGCGAGCCCCCTCCGCCCCGGCTCATATTGTTGAACAAGATCTTGCAGATATTGTTCAACAACCTGTAAGCTACCCTCACAATATGCGTGATTCAGTTCACGTCACGGAGATACCATTCACCCGCGGAGGCCGCTGTGTCCAACACCCACGAAGAGGCAGGTCCCACCACGACCGCTGTATCCGAACAAGAACCCACCGTCTCGGAAACCACCAAAAAATCCAAAAAGCCCAAGAATGTTCGTCGCACCGCCTTGTTGGGTGCGATGTTCTTAATGGCCACCAGCTCGATTGGTCCGGGCTTTATCACCCAGACCGCCAACTTCACCGTTCAGCTCGGGGCCGCCTTCGCATTTGCGATCTTGGCGTCGATCCTCATCGATATCTGTGTGCAACTCAACGTCTGGCGCGTTATCGGTCTGTCCGGGATGCGCGCCCAAGAACTGGGCAATAAAGTCCTCCCCGGCATCGGCTGGGTGCTAGCCGGCTTGGTCTTCATCGGCGGCGCGGTATTCAACATCGGTAACATCGCCGGCGCAGGACTAGGCACCAACGCCATGTTCGGAGCAGATGCCCGTATCGGTGGCGCCATCTCGGCCGTGCTGGCTATCCTGATCTTCCTCTCCAAGCGCGCGGGTATGGCTCTGGACCGCATTGTGGTGATCTTAGGCGCCGTGATGATTCTGCTCATGCTCTACGTCGCCATCGTCGCCGCCCCACCGGTAGGCGAAGCCTTGAAGAACACTGTGATGCCCGAGCAGGTCGATATGTTGGTGATCACCACACTGGTCGGCGGTACGGTGGGTGGCTATATCACCTTTGCCGGCGCCCACCGCATGATCGATTCCGGCATTCGCGGACCCGAGTCCGTCCGTCAGATCACCAACACCTCCATTCTCGGTATTGTCGTCACCGGTGTGATGCGCGTGCTATTGTTCCTGGCCATCCTCGGTGTGGTTGCCTCTGGCGTCACGCTGGCGGCGGATAACGTGGCTGCCGATGCGTTCCGCCACGCCGCCGGCGAGATTGGCTTGCGGCTATTCGGTATTGTGCTCTGGGCTGCCGCGTTGACCTCGGTCATTGGCGCCGCCTATACCTCGGTTACCTTCATCACCCGTTCTGACGGTAGCGTGAAGGTCCGCAACTGGCTCACCATCGGGTTGATCGGTGTCTGCACGGTGATCTTCTTATTCGTCGGCCAGGCCCCACAACAGTTACTGATCTTTGCCGGTGCCTTCAACGGCCTGATTCTGCCGATTGGTTTCGGGGTGCTGCTGTGGGTGGCCTGGCGTCGTCGCGACCTGTTGCAGGGTTATCACTACCCGCGCTGGCTGGTGGTGATCGGAACCCTGGCCTGGGTGCTCACGCTCGTGCTGGCCGTTACCTCGTTCCTGCCCGCCATCGAGCTGATGACCGGTAACGCAGCATGACACTAACCCCCGCTCACGCCCGCCAAGCATTCCGTGCAGGACGGTTATCTCCCACCGCGGGACTGTGCGATGGTTATGCCCAGGCGAACCTGCTGATCGTGCCGCGTCACTACGCTTTCGATCTCTTGCTCTTCGCTCAGCGCAATCCGAAGCCCATGCCGGTGCTAGGAGTCCTGGAGCCGGGTCAGACGAGCTCGGAGCTGATCCCCGACGGAGATATCCGCACCGATGCACCCCAATACCGGGTTTACCGCCACGGCCAGTTGGTCGATGAGCCCCAGGACATCACCGGGCTGTGGCGGGACGATCTGGTCAGTTTCCTCATCGGCTGTTCGTTCACCTTCGAACGTGCCTTGGCTCAGGCGGGCATTCCGCTCGCTCATCAGCTCCACGGGCGGAATGTGCCGATGTATACCACCACTGTGCCGTGTCGGCCCGCCGGAGCAATCCGCGGGCCATTGGTGGTGTCGATGCGCCCGATTCCTGCCGAGCACATCGCCGAGGCGGTACGGATTACCTCTCGCTACCCGGCCGTGCACGGGGCCCCGGTCCATATTGGCGCCCCCGAACAGATCGGGATTACCGACCTGTATTCCCCGGATTTCGGAGATCCGCCAGCCGAGATCCCGCAGGGCTGGTTACCGGTATTCTGGGCTTGTGGTGTCACTCCTCAGGCGGCGGTGATGGAGTCAGCACCCGATCTGGCCATCGGGCACGCGCCCGGACACATGATGATCACCGATGCCCGGGATGCCGACTACCAGGTTCCCTAACCGGGTGTCCTCACGACGTGGTGCCGGCGCCTCGTCGCTGAGCGGTTCTGGATCGTTTTGGGACTGGGACATAAAGGTCAGCAACAGTGATTCAGCCCGAGCGAAATAGGGCGGAATCAACGCCGCAGCTTCTTCGCGCTGGTCCTGTAGCAAGCAGGTGACCACGTGCCGGTTGTCGTCGACAAACATCGAGTGAAAATCGGGAATTTCGGCCATGCCGTGAAAAACCAACCGCACTCTGGCCAGGGTGCGGTCCATGAGTTGAATCAACGAGGTGGACCCGGTCATCGAGGCAATGGTTTCGTGCACCAGCTGATTGACATCGGCCATTTTCGACACGGCCCCGGCCTCCCGGTAGTCCAGCGCCGCCGTGGTGGCCTCATCCAGGGTGCGTAGCTGCTCATCGGTGAGATGACCCCACATGATAGCGGCCGGTTCAATCATGCGACGCAGTTGATAGATTTCGCGCACATCCTCGTGGGTGGGTCGAGCAACGAACACGCCACGGTGCGGGATTTTCTCGACGAGCCCGTCTTCGCCCAGCAAGTGAAAGGCCTCACGCAAAGTGTTGCGGGAAATGCTCAGGCGGTCGGCCAGCCGGTGCTCGCCTAATTTAGTGCCGGGCACTAACTGGCCGTGGGAGATCTCAGCGCGCAACCTCGTGGCAGCTCGCTCGGCTGCCCCACTGAGCTTACTCACAGTGTCCTAGTTCCTCTCCCCGTCTCACGGGATCGCCCTCGTTAAAGGACTCACGCCGGAAGATTCCCGCCGTCGGAGCCCGCAACGTAGTTTCGGTCTTCATCGCTTCAACGACCACAACCGGGTCTGCGGTCTCGACCTGATCGCCGTCAGCGACTAACCACTTGACGATACTACCGTTCATGGGGGCAGTCAACGCTGTTGCTGACCGTTCAGTCGTCGCATCCTGGCCGGTCGAGTCCTCATCGCAAGCCCCGCCAGAACCGTGGCGCAGGGCACGGTAGAGCTCCTCGGGCAGACCCAAGGCGTGTGCTTTACCGTCCAGAGTGATGGTGATCTCTCGTCGTGCCGAACCCGGATGGGTCAGATAAGGCGAAGCCTGCAGTTCAGGGGTGAACTCGTCTTCAATCCAGGTGGTATAGACCCCGAATTCTTCGGTACTGGTGAAGTCCTCGGTCTCCAGCACCGCTTGGTGGAAGCCCACCACAGTCGGCACCCCGGTAATCACCAGTTCTTTCAGGGCCTGGCGCGCTCGAATCAGCGCTTGTTCGCGATTGGCACCGGTGATAATCAGCTTGGCCAGCATGGAATCATATTCCCCGGGAACCACTGAGCCGGAGACCACCCCGCTGTCCAGGCGCACGCCCGGACCGGTAGGAGACTCGAACCGCTCCACGGTCCCGGGGCTGGGCACAAAGCCCAACGCGGGGTCTTCGGCGTTGAGCCGGAATTCAAAACTGTGCCCGGTGGGTTCGGGGGTTTCCGTGAAGCTCAGCGGCAGTCCGGCAGCAATCCGGAACTGCTCGGCGACCAGATCCACCCCGGTGGTTTGTTCGGTGACGGGGTGTTCGACCTGCAACCGGGTATTGACCTCCAAAAACGAGATCAGCCCGTCGGGAGCCACGAGGTATTCCACGGTGCCGGCACCTGTATAACCGGCCGCCCGACAAATATCCTCGGCCGAGTCGTGAATCCGCTGGCGTTGTTCCGGGCTCAACCAGGGGGCTGGAGCTTCCTCAATGAGTTTCTGGTTGCGTCGCTGCAGTGAGCAGTCGCGGGTACCGACCACGACCACATTGCCGTGAGTATCGGCCACGACCTGGGCTTCGACGTGGCGGGGCCGCTGTAAGAAGCGCTCAACAAAGCACTCGCCGCGACCGAAAGCGGTGCGAGCTTCACGCACCGCCGAATCGTAAGCGGATTCGATGTCATCGACACGGTGGACGATCTTCATGCCGCGTCCGCCACCGCCGAAGGCGGCTTTAATGGCGATCGGTAGGCCGTGTTCTTCACCGAAGGCTCGAGCCTCATCGGCAGATTCCACCGGCCCGTCCGAGCCGGGAACCAGCGGGGCGCCCACCTCAACGGCCAGTGCCCGGGCGGAGAGCTTATCTCCCAGGGTGGCAATGGCGTCGGGGCTGGGACCGATCCAGGTCAGTCCAGCCTCGATCACGGCACGGGCGAAATCGGCGTTTTCTGACAGGAACCCGTACCCGGGATGCACCGCGTCGGCTCCGGACCGGCGGGCGATCTCCAGGATTTTGTCGATATTCAGGTAGGTGTCGGCCGAAGCGGATCCCTCCAGCGCGTAGGCTTCATCGGCCACCGCGACGTGCAGGGACTCAGCATCGGGGTCAGAGAAGATCGCCACCGAGGCCAGATGACAGTCGCGGGTTGCCCGGGCAACGCGCACCGCGATTTCGCCACGGTTGGCGATCAGGACTTTGGACATCCGCCCGGTGAGTTGCTGGACTGTGGTGGCGATGGAGTCAGTGTTGGTCATGGTGGGTGTCCTTGCCTGGGTTGTCATCAGTTGTCTCGTCATCAATCTGGAACCTCACGGTGGCTCCGGGTGGCAATTGCGCAGCTAGGTCCAGGTCGTCCTCAGCCACCACACCGATCACCGGATACCCGCCGGTGACGGGATGATCAGCCAGAAACAGCACCGGCAGACCCGATGGTGGGACTTGCAGGGCTCCGGTCACGGCTGGTTCAGACGGCAGTTCCGCGTCCTGAACCCGTTGTAGCGCGGCGCCGTCCTCGGGAAGTTCGAACCGCACGCCGATGCGGTTGGAGTCGTCGGAGACCCGCCAGGGTTGGCCAGTCAGCTGTTCCAGTCCGGCGGGACCGAACCAGTCATCGCGTGGCCCGGGGAGCACCCGCAGTACGGTAGCTGGCCCGTCGACTCTCGGCAGAGTGGGGTGCACTGCTGGTTCGGCAGTTCCGGTGGCGGCTAGGGGGTGTTGGGGTTTATTGACCGCAAGAACGGCGCCTTCCCGCACCGATTCTGGTCCGATGCCCGACAGCGTGTCGGTAGCGCGACTGCCAAGCTGGTCGGTCGCCTCCAGGCCGCCTCGGACCGCCAGGTAGGTGCGTAGCCCGGCCTCAGGGGTGGGAAGGTGCAGGTGTTCACCGTCGAAGAGCGCAAAAGCTGCGTTGACCGGAGCCTGCCGAGAACCGGTCGGTGCGGTCTCCGGGGCCCAGATCTGTGCAGGGGTGTCGGTTCCGGTGAGTGCCAGCACGTGGTGCCCGTGGGCTTGGATCGTCAGCCCGCCCATGAGCACTTCAAGGACGGCGGCGTCGGAGTCGTTACCGACCAGCCGGTTGGCTTGCCGGGCCGCGGCCCGATCGGCCACCCCGGAGTGGCTGACTCCCAGATCGGCGTAGCCGGGCCGCCCCAGGTCCTGCACCAAGGTCTGGAGTCCGGTGGTGATAATTTCCAGCCCGTGTTGCGGTGTTGCGGTGGCACTGAGTTTCTCGTGTGGTTGCTCACCAGACCGGTGATCGGTGGAGTTCTGGGTGGTGGTCAGCCGTTCCCGGACGGCGTGATACTGAACGCGGTCACCGGGGGCAACCAGCGCTGGAGAGGACCGGTCAAGATCCCACATCACCGCGTTGGTGTGACCCAGAAGTTGCCACCCGCCCGGTGAGGCTTGGGGATAGACGGCGGAGAATTCTCCCGCCACGGCCACCGACTGTGCGGGTACCCGTGTCCGCGGCGTTGGCCGGCGAGGAATGGAATAGCTGTCGCCGGTGGAAACCAGGTAGGTGAATCCTGGGGCGAAACCCCCGAAGGCACCCAACCATGTGGTGCCGGTGTGCCAGTTGATCAGCTCATCGGCACTCATGGACAACTGGGTGGCGACTTCGCAGAGATCTGCACCGTCATACACCACCTCGACGGTGATCAACGCGCCGTCGTGCGATGCGGCATCCGATAAGTTCCACTGGCTGATGTTTTCGGCGGCGTGGCGGGCTTCGGCGTCGGTGTCAAAGAATAGCCCCACGGTGCGAGCTGCGGCCAGGACTTCGCGTTGGCCTGCGACCGGGTGGGTGGACAGGCGCTGGTGGAGCGCCATGACCTGATCGATATCGGCGCATTCCACCAGAAAGCAACGACGACCGGCCCAGCGGATGGTCGGGGCGCTCATGCGAAGGATTCGATCGTCACACCGGCTTCTTCCAGGCCACGACGCACCGCGGCAGCCATCGACACTGCCCCGGGTGTGTCGCTGTGAACGCAGATGCTGCCGGCGTTGACCTGTATCTCTGTGCCATCAACGGCTTCAATGATGCCTTCAGTGGCCAGACGCACCATCCGGTGGACGACCTCCTGCTCGTCGTGGAGCACCGCGCCGGGTTGCCGGCGGGAGACCAGGGTCCCCTCCGGGGTGTAACCCCGATCGGCAAACGCTTCATAGACCACGGGCAGTCCCGCTGATTCGGCCAGGGAGGCGGCAATAGAGCCGGGCAGAAGCAACAGTGTCAGTCCGTGACCGTGGGTGACCAGCGCATCGACCACAGCTTCGGCGTGTTCGCGGTGGTTGACGATGGTGTTATACAGCGCGCCATGGGGTTTGACATAGGCCACCCGGGTACCAGCTGCTGTGGCCATCGCATCGAGGGCCCCGATCTGATAGAGCACGTCGTTGCGTAGCTGGTGAGGGTCCTCATCCAAGAAACGACGTCCGAATCCAGCGAAGTCGTTGTAGGAAACATGGGCGCCCACCGTGAGCCCGCGCGCAGCTGCAAGCTGGCAGGTGTTGAGCATAATGGAGGGGTCGCCCGCGTGAAACCCACAGGCCACATTGGCCGACGACACTGAGGAGAAAATCGCGGCGTCATCACCCATGGTGTAGTTCCCGAAAGACTCTCCCACATCACTGTTGATATCGATCGTGAGTTTGTGCTCAGCGTTCACGACGTGTCCTCCGTCTCATCTCGGGTGGTGTAGATCTCCAGAATGCCACACAACCCTCAAATTGTTCAACAATCCGAGGGTTGTGTGAGAATCGGAGGAGGCCTCGAGATCTAAGAGAAGTTCTCGAGCAGAATCTCAGCCAACCGTTCGGGTTGTTCCACGGGAATCTGGTGGGCGGCCTGCTCGACGGTGGCCTGGGCACCGTGCTGCACCCGATCGGCAATCAGGTGAGCGTCCGAGGAGGAGCACACCTGATCGTCGGCACCGTTGATCGCCACGATCGGCACGGAAATCTTCGGCAGCGCTTCGCGCACATCGAAAGCGCCCAGAGCTTCGCATAGCCGAGCGAAGGACACCTGGTCGGCTTTTTCTAACACCGTCTGCAATGATTCAGCCCGGTCGGGGTGCTGGTCGGTAAAGCCTTCGGCGAACCACCGACTCACCGAGCCAATCACTTGGGTTGCGGTGCCGGCCGATTCGACCAGTTGGGCGCGCTCTTGCCAACCCGCCTGCTCGCCGATTTTGGCCGCGGAGGCCACAATGGCGATTCCGTCGAAGAGTTCTCCATGGTCGAGACCGAGCTGGAGCCCCACCTGCCCGCTGATCGAGACACCGGCGTAGTAGACCTTGGCCTCCGGGCCAATGGTTCCCTCAGCCCGCTGGGTGGTGATGATGTCAGCCACCGCATCCGCCAGGTCCTCAATCCCTACTTTGGCCTGGTGGGGCTGTGAGGTGTCGTGGCCGGGCAGATCCCAGCCGATGACCCTGAAGCGCTCTGCCAAGTGGTTGGCCGCGTGCTGCCACAGCCCACGCACCCCGGTCCCCATGCCGGCTCCTACCACCAGGACATCTTTGTCGGCAGCAGATGAATCGGTCAGCGAGACGGTATTGACCACCGGGGTGGATTGCTCGTCGCTCGCGTGCTTCAGCTGGTCGGTCATTGATTGGCTCCATTCTCGGCAGACGTCTGTCGTTGAGTGAGTCGGCCCCGATCGTGTTGCTTCCCCGCCTGACGACATTGTCAGGCACGGTTCGGCCTGAACTCTCACGACACTTCAGTTCATTTCAGTTCCACCAGTGTAACGTGACTGGCTTAACATCAGAGGGCCACCAGGCCGATCCTCCGCGACACACATTCACAGGAAACGTTCATATTTCCTCCAGCGTCTAATCATCTGGGGTCATTACGATGTTAAACATCCTCTTCGAGGTGTGAGTGATGAGTAGAGCCGACCTGGTTGCTGTCGACAGCAACCGGGTCGGCTTCTTTAATGCTGGTCTGCCCCGTTTCGCCCGGTTTGTCCTGGTCCATGGGCAGACAGGTCTCTGCACTATTCGTCCAATAGCACCGCAGGTTCAGCCAACACGGCAGCGATTTCGCCCAGGTAGGCGGCAATCTCTGCTCCGTCGACCACGCGGTGATCGAAGGAACCCCCGAGGGTAAGCACGGTGCGTGGCACGATCTGGTCATCCACGACCCACGGCTTCTTCGACCCTTTACCCAAGCCCACGATCGCGGTGTGGCCCGGGGTGAGGATCGGGGTTCCGGCATCGAGACCCAGCGACCCGAAATTGGTGATCGACACGGTGCCACCGGCGAGTTCGGCCGGTTGGGTCTTGCCTTCTCTGGCGCGGGAGGTCAATTCCATCATCGCTCGCGCGGTGTCCTTCAGGCTCAACAAGTCCGCCTGCGGGATCACCGGTACGATCAGCCCGCGAGGCGTGGCGGCTGCGACCGCGACGTTGACGTGCTGGTACTGCACGATCTCGTCGGGTTGGCCATCTGCTGTCCCCGATTCCCACAGCGAGTTGAACTGAGGGTAGATCGTGGCGGCGCGGACCATGGCTCGGATGGCCAGGATCATCGGGCTAACTTTGATGCCTTCCCAGGAGGGTGAGGCCTTGAGCTGGGCCAAGAACTCCATGCTACGAGTGATGTCGACGTCTTTAAACACCGAGACGTGCGGAGCCTGCGAGTACGACTGCATGACCGCGTTCGCGGTGGCTTTGCGCACACCTTTAACCGGGGTGCGCGCAACGATAGCCCGGGGATCGGTGGCCTGTGCCTGAGCTTGGGTTCGACCCGATGTTGCCGTGGCACCAGCGGGAGTGGACTGGTTCAGAAAGCCTTCCACATCCGCGCGGGTGACATCGCCGCGAGGACCGGTTGGTGTGACCTGCGCGAGATCGACGCCCTGGGTCTTGGCGAAGTATCGCACCGGTGGCTTGGCCAGCACCACAGTTGTAGCCGGTGTCGGACTCGGTGCTTGCTCCGGTGCTGACTCTGGTGCTGGGTCAAGCTTCTGGGTGGCCGGTCTCGGCTGGGCCGAGGTGGCGGCTTTTTTCCGTGCCCGGCGACGGGTAGCTTCATTTTTCGGCCCAGAACCCACCAAGGGTTTATCGGCCGTTACTGCACTGTCTCCGCTGGAGTCAGATTCGTCGCCGGCGGTTGCTGAGTCGCCAATACCAATCAGGTCTTCACCGACCAGCACGGTATCGCCGACCTCGGCGAAGAGCTTGTGGATGGTGCCGGCAAAGGGGCTGGGGAGTTCAACCAGTGATTTAGCGGTCTCAATTTCGACCAGCACATCGTTGACGGCAACGGTGTCACCGACGGCAACCCGCCATTCGACAATATCGGCTTCGGTCAGGCCTTCTCCCACATCGGGGAGCTTAAAAATTTCCATGAATACCCCCTCAGGTTAGAAAGCCAGTGTGGTGTCGACCGCATCCAGAATGCGGTCGAGATCCGGGATGTGGTCGTGCTCGATCTGCGAGGGCGGATACGGGATGTGCCATCCGCCTACCCGGGCGATCGGTGCTTGCAGGTAGTAGAAGCACCGTTGGGTCAGCCGGGCCGCGATTTCACCGCCGAGCCCACCAAACACGGAGGCTTCGTGGGCTACCACCATCCGGGTTGTGCGCTTCAGGGAGGCTTCCAGAGTGTCAAAGTCGATCGGTGATAGCGAGCGCAGATCCACCACCTCGATGCTGATTCCTTCAGCTTCGGCGGCTTCGGCAGCGGCCAGTCCGACCGCGGTCATCGCGCCCCAAACCACCAAGGTGAGATCTGTGCCTTCTTTGGCCACCACGGCCTTCCATGGGTCGGCTGCGTGACCGGGATCGGAGAAGTCGACGATACTGCGGGCGAAGTAGCGACGCTTGGGCTCAAAGAGCATCACCGGGTCGTGGCTACGAATTCCAGCCCGAGTCAGCCAGTAGGCGTCGTGGGCCGTGGAATAGGTCAGGATCCGCAACCCAGCGGTATGAGTGAACAGGGCCTCCGGTGATTCACCGTGGTGTTCCACAGACCCGATCCCGCCACCGTAGGGTAGTCGGATGGTGACCGGAACCTGTTGGGCCCCATCCATACGGGCATGGAGTTTGGCCAGCTGGGAGGTGATCTGGTCAAAGCCCGGGTAGACGAACCCATCGAATTGGATTTCGGCCACAGGACGGTAACCAGCTAGCGCCAGCCCGATCGAGGTGCCAATAATCCCGGATTCGGTCAGCGGCGAATCCACCACCCGGTCGCCACCAAATTCGGCTTTCAAGCCCTCGGTGACACGGTAGACCCCACCGAGTGAGCCGATATCTTCGCCTTGCAGTAGCACCTTGTCGTCGCTGGCGAGTTCTTCGGCCAGGGCCTGGTTGATGGCTTGACCAATGGTCAGTTTCTTCGTCGCGGTCTCGGCGGTAGTGCTCATCGTTCACCGCCGTTCGCGACGGGTTCGTCAGCAAAGCCGGCGTGGTACTGACGGTATTCAGCTAGTTCTTCATCAATCAACGGGTGTGGCTCCGCGTAAGTGTTCTGCATGAACTCTTCGAGGGTCAACGTGTTCTCTGGCGCCATCGCCAAGACCATGTCGCGCAATTGATTGGCTTGTGCATCGGCATCCGTGGCAATCTGTTCGAAGAAATCGTCGTCGACCTTATATTGCCGTCGCAAATAAGCTTCTGTGCGTCTCAGCGGATCCAACCGGGCGTAGGCATCTTCCTCGTCCTTGGTCCGGTACTTGGTGGGATCATCAGCAGTGGTGTGGGCCCCGCGCCGGTAGGTGTGCGCCTCAATCAAAACCGGGCCCTTGCCGGAACGAATGCGTTCGGCAGCCCACTGGGTGACGGCAAACATCGCGATAGGGTCATTACCGTCAACGTTGATGCCTTCGAAGCCGTAGCCGGCTGCGCGGGTGGAAATCGGTACCCGTGATTGGACGTTAAAAGGCACAGAAATAGCCCACCGATTGTTCTGGCAGAAGAACAGGGTGGGCGTGTTTTGCGATGCGGCATAGACCATACCGGCATGGACGTCACCTTCCGAGGAGGTGCCGTCCCCGAAGCAGGCCAGCGTTACCGGGGGGCGATGTTTTAGATCAGCACCCTGCCATTTGGCGTGATCGAGTTTGGTGCCCCAGGAGTACCCCACGGCTTGGGGAACTTGGGTGCCCAACACGATGGTGTAGGGGTGAATGTTGAAGTCGCGAGAATCCCACCCGGAGTTTTTGGCACCACGGAAGAACGTGAGCATATCGCGCACGGGAACTCCGCGATGGAAAGCCATCACATGCTCACGGTAGGTGGGGAAAATGTGGTCGGTGTCATCCAGAGCAAAGACTGCCCCAGCTTGGGCAGCTTCTTGACCGAAGCAGGAGGCCCAGAGTACCAGCTCGCCTTGACGTTGCAGGCTGGTGGCCTCGTTATCGATTCTGCGGGTCGTTGCCATCAGCTGGTAGAGCTGCTGGAGTTGTTCCTGATTGAGGTGATCCGCGTGGGACTGGAATCGATCCGCAGTGTGGGAGGGCTGATAGATTCCATCCGGGTCGAGGAATTGGACAGTGTCGGCAGGTAGGTCAGCGGGGATCTTCTCTGACCCATCATCACCGACGGGGACAATAGAGGTTCTCTCGGTCATGGCAAGGTCCTTCCTGGTCGTCATCGCGTTGGAATGGGTGTCTCCAACACGTGAGAACTATCACTAATCTACCAGGAGAACCGCGAAATCATGCCGGACAGTTGTATAATGCTCCGCCGGTTGCGGGGGCGACTTACCGAGAGACGTTGAAGAACTCTGCCACCATCTGTAACAACCGCTCATTGGCTTCAGCTTCACCAATGGTGACGCGCACGCCTTCTTGTCCGAATCCGCGCACGGACAAGCCCCACGTCGCGGCCTTCTGTACGAATTCCGGGGTGCGTTCGCGAAGGTCCAGCCAGAAGAAGTTTGCTGAGCTTTCGGGTACCTGAATACCCATGGCGTGCAGCTCACTCAACACCCAACGACGCTGTTGCTGGACGATGGCCACCCGCTTATGCACCTGGTCGAGGTTCTGCAAAGAAGTGATCGCGGCGGTTTCGGCGATGGTGGAGGTTGCAAACGGGGTAGCCATCACGCGCACGTGGGGCATCAGGTCCGGATGCACCAGCGCATAGCCGATCCGAAGATTGGCCAGCCCGTGAGCTTTGGAGAAGGTTCGCACCACGGCCGCATTGGGGTAGCGGGCAAAGAATTCCAGGCCATTGACGGCCTGGGGGTCCTCGATAAATTCCACGTAGGCTTCGTCGAGGACCACGAGAACATCAGCGGGAACCTTGGCCATGAATTCATCGACCTCGGCGGTGGTCAGCACCGGGCCGGTGGGGTTATTGGGGCTACACAGCATGATCATCCGCGTTGCCGGGGTGAGTGCGTCGGCCATGGCCTGCAGGTCGTGACGACCGTCGGCTAGCAACGGGACCCGAATATCTTGGGCGCCTGCCGAGAGCACGACAATCGGGTAAGCCTCAAAGGAACGCCACGGGATGATGACCTCGTCACGGGTCCCGTCGGCGCTGGTGCCCGCCAGAGTGGACACCAACTGGGTGAGCGCACCCAGCGATCCGGCGCCGATCACGATGTCGTCGGGGTCAACGTCCAGGGTCGCTCCCAGTTCCTGGCGCAGAGCGGTGTACATCGTGTCCGGATAGCGGTTGAGAATCTCACCGGCAGGTCGCTCGTGGTCCTCGGTCGGTGCGGCGCTGAACAGTTCGGCCAGCTTGTCGATCACCGCTGGCACCGGGGCGTAGGGGTTCTCGTTGGACGAGAGCTTATAGGAACGCAAGCCCGGCACCTCCCCCGAGGGTTTCCCGGCAACATAGGCGGGCAGCTCGTTCAACACGGCGCGGGGGTAAACTCCGTTTGTGGTGTCAGGCTGCTGAGCCTGGTGGTGGTCGCGGGGCGCGGAAGATTCAGGGACATTCATAAAAACCATCGTATCGTTGAATGGTGCTCACCACATTTTCACCTTCGTGTGCCACGATGAGGACATGAGATTCTTGCTCAACACCGCTGTTACCGCGGTGGCTGTGTGGCTTGCCACCTGGCTACTACCCGGAATGTATTTCGTCGGCGCCAGTTCGACCGGGGAGGAAATCCTTGGACTCCTCGGTGTCTCGGTCATCTTCGGCGTGGTGAACGCCGTGATTGGCCCGTTTCTGCGGGTGCTCTCGCTGCCGGTCACCTGCCTGACATTGGGGTTATTCACTCTGGTGATCAACGCTGTGTTGTTGTGGCTGAGCACGTGGATCTCTCAGATTTTCCCGGTGCACCTAGAAATTGATGAGTTCTGGTTTACCGCCATTTTCGCCGCCATTATCATCTCCTTGGCCTCAGCCATTATGCAGCGAGTGCTCGCAGCGCTGTTTCCGCCAGCCGAAGCCTAAGGCACCGGCCTGTTAGGAGGGCAACGGTGGCATGCTGATCCGGGGCGGTCCTAATGGGCTCGTGGTGGGGCCTAGGGTCCGACTGTTCTTTCCCACGTCTTGCATAACAGAGTGGGCACCCTCTGCGATCCGGTCTAACGGATTACGGGGTACTCCGGGATCGCGACGCTGGAGCGAATAGGTTTTGGTGGCCACCGCCCCAGTGGTGATTCCAGACAGATGTTGCAGCTGATGTTCCAGTTGCCCCCGAACCACCGGATCCGCCACTGCGTCCCGAGTCATTTCCTCCAGGTTGTGCCAGCTGTGCCCGGCACCGAACGCCCCGGATTCATCCGGGTCTGCCCCCGCAGGGAGATCTTCCAGGATCACTCGGGAATGGTTCACTCCCCCATCGGGTACCGGGCCGCTGAGCGCGGTCGCCCGGTCTCTGATGTGCTGAAACCCGAGATAAATAGTGTCTGGATCGTGGTCGACGTGGTGGTCCGGTGCACCGTAGGTGACAACCGCCTTCACATCGTAGACGTCAGTGATCTTGGGGTTGGTCGCCACCGTTGAGGCATGCATACCGCCTTGGGAATAGCCGCTGAAGATCACCTTCGCCCCCTCGGGCACCCCAGCTTCTGCAAGAATCTCGACGGTGGCATCAGCGACGTGTTGAGACCCTAAGGTCATCCCTTCTCGCATGCCAGTGGCGCCCCAGGCATTTTCTTCAAATCCGAAATCTTGAAGTAGTTGTTGGGGGTTGAACAGCTCGTCAGGGTCTGAGATGTCCAGGTCATCAAATTGTGACCCCGGGTAGCTGACCGTATAAACCTCCTCGCCACTGTCAAGAGTGATCCTGCCAACCTGCATGGATGATTCTCCAGCATTTTCGGGGAAGGATCCTTCCTGGTGCTTCAGCAACCACGCAATACTGCCATCCGCCCGTCCAGCCTCGGCCCACCCTTGGGCATCGGTGTCACCTTTCGTGGTGTTTGTGGTGTCATACCGGCCGACTCGCAAAAGTCCCGCCGTGCCAACCACGCCTCCGGCCAGCATCCACAATGCTTCAGTCTGGGAGAGCTCCGGGTTGTCGGTTATCAGTTTCAAACCGGCTTCAGTGACATTGGCTACTGTGCCAAGAGCAAGGCCACCGGCCGGACCAAAACCAACGTGGAGCAGGTTTAATACCGCTTCGGGCCCGTCTTCGAGTAAGCGGGCTAGGTCTTCGGTGCGGATATCTTGGCCGGTCACCAGATCCCCCAACATTCGTGTTCCGGACACCGCCAGCATTAAGGAAGACATCTGCTCTTCGACCACGCGTTCTGCCTGACGGTATCCTGCCACAGCGAAATCCACGCCCTCAGCTAAGCCGTAGGATTCAGTGGCCAGCCAGGCCAGTCCTGAACTCACCTCGACAGCACGGGCCCGTACCTGGGCTCCTGAAGGAACGGTCAATGTTGCGAAACTCAGCGCACCACTCCATGCAGTAGCTTTTGCCCCCAGTACCCCGGCACGCACTGCAATGTCTTTCAAGAATTGACTACCACGTTCCAGTTCTTCAAGATTGCCCTGGATTGACGAGGCTCCACCCACCACCGAGGCCATCAGCACACTCCCGTCGCAATATCAGCGACCGTGGACCGGGCCGCGTTCAGAGCATCCCGGGCCTGGGCCGCCTGGACCCGTAGCTCGTCGATTCCCTTCCGGCCCGCCTGTTTCATGGCAAGCGCCGAGTCAGAGATATCCCGGGTCTTCGCCTCGGTACGTCGGGTCTTGTCTTTGAACGCTTCCCCGGCCTTCGAGTGCCAGTCCAGGCCACCGATATCGCGGAGTCGGGAGGCCAGTTGCTCAATTTCTGCCTGAACCGCCTGAACTTCGTCCACGACCGTTTCCAGTGCCAGGGTGGCTTTCTCGATGGCAGCCACTCCCAGGTCTCCCACCCCGGGTCCCTCCGACCACTGCTGAATGTGGGGGGCCACATGCGTGCAATACGCTCCGGTGGCGGTTTCAATCAGTGTCATCTCGCGCCTTTCGTCTCCTGCGTCATCTCATATCTCATCGAATCAACGTATCGACGAATTCAGCGTAGGAAGCACCCACGTTCTCCACCGTCTTCTCGGGCCAACAGTGGATAACCGTTGCAAACCTTCAAGCCTGTGGACCGGGCGGGAAAACGTGCAAAAATAGAAAAATGACCTCCACTGATTCTTCACTCGCGACCACCGATTCTGCACGTCGTTCTTTGGCTGACGCCGGGGCAGT
Organism: Auritidibacter sp. NML120636; assembly: GCF_003185945.1. Classification (NCBI taxonomy): domain Bacteria; kingdom Bacillati; phylum Actinomycetota; class Actinomycetes; order Micrococcales; family Micrococcaceae; genus Auritidibacter; species Auritidibacter sp. NML120636. The sequence goes on along the minus strand of NZ_QHLO01000010.1, from coordinate 17,856 downwards.
GCTCGGACCCCTGGATGGCCGGTATCGGTCATCCGTTTCGGAGCTCACCGAGCATCTTTCCGAGGCGGCACTGAATAGAAATCGTGTGGTGGTGGAGGTCGAGTGGTTCATTCACCTGTGTGAACTTCAGGTCCTGCCTGGTCTGGACCAGCTCTCCGCCGACCAGAAGCACGAGTTACGCCGGCTGTACACCGAGTTCGACGCTGCCTCGATCGCCGAACTGGCTGAGTTTGAGGCCACCACCGTCCACGACGTCAAAGCCGTGGAATACTTCATCTCCGCCCATCTGAAAGACATGGGACTGCAGCGGCTGTCTTCGCTGGTGCACTTCGCCTGCACCAGCGAAGACATCAATAACCTCGCCTATGCCCTGGGTATTCGCGATGCGATCCACCAGGTCTGGATCCCGCGAGCGCAAGAAACGATCGACACGATCGCCGAGCTCGCACAAGGGTGCCAACACACCCCGATGCTCTCACGCACCCATGGCCAGCCGGCAACCCCGACCACCCTGGGCAAAGAATTGGCGGTGTTTGTCCACCGCCTGCAACGCCAGCTGGATCGCATCTCCCGCCAGCAATACCTGGGCAAGATTAATGGCGCCACCGGCACTTACGCCGCCCACCACGTGGCTGTCCCCCACGCCAACTGGCCGGTGATTGCTCAGTCCTTTGTGGAAAGCTTAGGGCTGAGCTTTAATCCCCTGACTACGCAGATCGAATCCCACGACTACCAGGCAGAGCTCTACGATGATCTCAGCCGGTTCAACCAGATCCTGCACGGGTTCTGCCAGGACGTGTGGTCCTATATCTCCATCGGCTATTTCACCCAGGTCCCGGTTGCCGGGGCGACCGGGTCCTCGACCATGCCGCATAAGGTCAATCCGATCCGTTTCGAAAATGCCGAGGCCAACTGCGAGTTGTCCAATGCCATCCTGCACACACTGGGTCAGACCCTGATCGAGTCCCGGTGGCAACGCGACCTGACCGACTCCACCTCCCAACGCAATATCGGGGTGGGGCTGGGCCACTCGGTGCTGGCCCTGTCCAACGTCACTCGCGGGCTGGGGCAACTCACCGTCGCCGAACAGGTGCTGGCCGCGGACCTGGATAACAACTGGGAAGTACTCGGTGAGGCCATCCAGACCGTGATGCGCGCTGAAGCCATTGCCGGCACCAAAGGCATGGAACAACCCTACGAACGGCTCAAAGAACTCACCCGCGGTCAGCGGGTGACCCCCGAGCGGATGCGAGAGTTTGTCCGGTCCTTGGGGCTGAGTTCCCAGGCCGAGGAGCAGCTACTGAAGCTCACCCCCGCGACCTACACCGGGGTGGCCGCACAATTGGCGGCCGAAACGCTTGAGGGACGTCGCTAACGCGAAGCCTCACCAGTGTGTTAGCGTCATTCATCCTGGCCCAGACCGACCCAGACGATATCCAGGACCAACAGCCCCGCGGGATCGATGAATTCCCGGAACCCACGGAGCAGATGCCAGACTCTTCGGTGGACTATCTGCCCGATATTGTCTATTTTGCCGACCTATCCGGGGTGTTCTTCTTCGCGGTCTCCGGTGCACTGCTGGCCTCCCGGCGTGGTTTCGACATCATCGGCTCGGCGCTGCTGGCAGCGCTGACCGGACTGGGTGGCGGTGTGGTCCGCGATGTGATCATTAACGCTGGGGTCCCCAATGCGTTCGCTTCCCCGTCCTACATGATCCCGGTGGCCCTGGCGGTCTTGCTGGTGTATATCCGAGTCATTGACTCAGACCGGCTCCGACGCACGATCCTGGTGTTTGATGCCGGAGGACTCGCTGTGTTTTGCGTGGTCGGTACCCTGATCGCCACCGATGCGGGGCTACCGATCGTCTCGGCAACACTGTTGGGCGCTGCCACCGCGGTCTTTGGCGGGCTCTTACGCGATGTGGTGGCCAACCAGATCCCGGCCATCTTCAACCCCCACGATATTTATGCCATCCCGGCGGTCTCCGGCGCTGCGGTGGTGGCGATTTTGAACGCCTTGGATGTCTACGAGCCACTCTGGGGTGCCGTGACTGCCGTGGCGGTGTTTAGTTTCCGGCTCGTGGCCTTGCGATTTAAGTGGCATGCTCCCAGCGCGGCCTTTGGCGGGACCTTCGCCTGGCCCTGGCAACGTCTCGATCCCAAGCCTGACGATGAAGAGGATTTAGCCGAGGAGTTGGAGGATGAACTCGACGAGCTTGATGGTCTCGATGACGATCCAGGTTCTGACTCGGATGATTCAGATTCCGATCACGGCCCCGACAAATTCTAGGGTGTGTGCCCGGTGTCATAAACAGGCCGTTTTCTGGGGGCTGACGTTGAGCATTGATAAGTGACGGCCATGCTTGAACAACGTCGTGAGGGCCTGTCTGCTGGCGCCCACCAAGCCCTGGTCGCACCGCTGTTCTGCCCCGGCGGGGAGGCCCCTGCCACGCTGGGTGCGTTCGCCACTTTTGCGGTGGGATGTATTGCCCGTCGGTTGGGAGGGTTGATCGTTGGTCATGTTGGCGACCACTACGGCCGTCGCCCCGCATTGTTGCTGACCGTCATGGTCATGGGTGTGGCTACCGCCGGCATCGGGCTCTCCGGGGCCACCACGCTGGTAGCCGAATTTGTTCCCCAAAACGGCGTGGACTGTTCACCTCATTCGTCGTGGGCAGGCCTGCGGCCGGTATCGCCCTGGCGACACTGGCGTTCCTGGCGGTTTTCATCCGCCAACGGCTGGAAGAAACACCCGAGTACTTAGAGGCACGTGACCGCACCGAAGAACGAGAGGACCAGCAGCGTGCTCCGGTCTCACGACTGTTCCGCCACCATTTGCACGGATTGGTCACCGGGTTTTTGATGATGACCGGCCACAATGCCGTCAACTATACCTTGGCGGTGTTTGCCATCTCGCCGATGACCTTCCAACAGGTCGGGCTCTCCCGCCCGGCCGCCCGGGGCGCGATGATCGGCTCGGTCACCGCTTTTGCGATCCTGCTCGGTTTGGCCTCGGTTCTGCGTGGCTCGCCGTGCTGGCCGTAGCGACCGGCGACGGCCTGGTCATCACCTTCACCTCGGGAGGCCAAGGTGCTTTCCTAACCGGTTGTTGCCTGCTGTCACTGGTGGCCGTGGTGTTCGCTCCCCGCGCTCAGCACCGAGGGCCGTATCGGCAGGGTACTAGTCTTCGTGGTCGTTGAGCATGTGCGCTCCACGGTTGGTGAGTGCGAAAATCAAATCGTCCTGGGTCACCTGGGTCGCGCCACGTAGCACTGCGGCCTTGGCGGCGTCCTGGGCGGCCAGCACCAGTTCGGCGTGGCTGAGTCCGGGCATGTATTGGCCGTACACGTCGGCCTCATTGACCGTGACGTCCGGAGCCAGGTTACCCAGTTCATTGCGCATCACCTGGACCGCCACCCGCGGGTCTGGTAGTGAAAAGTTCAGCACGACGTCGAAGTGGCGGAACATGTACCGTTCCAGCGCTTCCCGCCGGTTGGTGGCCGCCAGCGCGATGGAGCCGGGCTGAATCTCGTCCAAAAACATCATGAACGCCCGGAACACGCCACGGTCCCGGGCGTCGCGGTGTTCGATGGCGACGACGCCGAACATGTCGAATAAGAAGATCGCGTTGCGTTGCGTGAGTTTTTTGAATACGCCCCGCAAGGACCGAACATCCTCATCTTCGGAGTAGGCAGCCAACAGCGAGTCCAACCAGACGGTGACCAGTGGCAACCCCAGTTCTGAGGCCAAAATTTTGGCGGTAGCGGTTTTACCAGTCCCGGCCGGGCCTTCTAAGAGCACCCGGTAGGCTGGGTAGAGGCCGGCTTCTTTGAGTTCTTCTTCCGAACGGTGCTCGGCAATCAGTTGCCGGAGCCGTTCGATGAGGTCGTCAGAGATGATCAGATCATCCAGATGTCCTTTGGGGCGGGTGACCTCAATATATTCGGTCAGGTCCGAATCAACCAACGCGTCGGTGTATTCGGCGTCGAGGTCTTCGTCTTCGCTGGCTTTCTCACCGGTGGCAGCATTGACCGCGTTGTGAATCTCTTGGGCGGAGTTGCGTCGCCCGTCGCGTAGCTCGCGGGTAGCAACGTCGCGGGCCACCGCATAGAAGCTTTCGTCGTCGCCGGCAGCGTGGTTGGCGACTAAGGCAGAAATGTCGTGGCTTAGCCCTGACATGGAGAAATCAGTCCCTTAGATCATGTAGTGTGACATACCCATCATAGTCGGGTTGTCTAGGAGGCCACGGCGCTGGCCATCTGCGTCAGCTCTTGGGACATCGGCTGATGGAGACGCCAGATGATGGTCATCGGTTTCGCGCCTTCGTAGGACACCAGGTCAGCGGTGCCGAGACAGACGAAGGCTCGGGTGCCGATGACATCGGTGGGAGAATGCCGGGCAAACAACATCGTATGGGTCCCGTTCTCAGCTTTGCCCTTGTAGCGTTTCCCGGCTGGTGAATCGGGACCGACTTTACTCTGAGACTCCCAGTGGAACAGCTCGGGACTGATCGCGTAATCCCGGTACATCGTGGTCGGGGAAAAATCACGTTCGGATTTGTGCAGGTTAATCAGTAACGCATCGGTCCCAAAAGCCTCCGAGTACTGGACACCCTCAACGTGGGAGGCTCGAGGTTTTTCCCAGCTGGAGACATCCAAGGCAGCCAAGATTTCTTCGCGGCGGTAACTGGCCCGGGCTACTAGGGGCACCTGTTCCCCCAGGGCGGTGGTGGCGGGAACGATCCGGGCGGTGGCGAGATTGTGCTCAAAAATCTGCTCAATTTCGTCCACTAGGATCTTTTGGTTCCGTAGCCAGTCGAACGCGTGGTCATAGGAGGCGAACGTGTCGTCCTTCTGGTAAGGATGCAGGAAAGAGAAGTAGAACATCCGCGCCCAGCGTTGTTCTGGCTCGGTCAGTACCTCGTATCTGAAGGGTTCGTGGATGAGCTCGCGGTAGATTTTCACCCGCTGTTCGTCATTGACGTGCAAGAGACGAAAGGCTCCGAAGCTTGTGGTGAGGTCTTCGTCAGTCACCGGTGCGTCGTCGCCTGCCACCTCGGCACGGATGGAGGTCCACGACCGTTTGGAGCCAGCCGAGCGGTAGATGTCCTCGATGGTGCGGTCTGCCTCCGTGAGGTAGTGATGGAGTGTATAGCGCCAAATGTTCCGGGTCCCCAGATGTTCCCGCACGTCTTGAATCACAGCGTTTTTGGTGCTGGAGGTGTTTTTCTTCAGATTGTCGAGAATCCGGTCGCTAGCGATCTGGTCGAGGACGATCTGGGTGCCAGCAGGCAGGTAGGGAAAACCGTGTTCGACATCCTTGACGAGTCTGCGACGACCCGAGCCGGTCAAAGCGCGGAACTTGCGGTCCATGCGGAATTTTTCGTGCTGTTGCCCGATCAGGTCCAGCACTGTGAGCACGTTCTTCTCGGGGCCACGGCGCAGACCACGACCCAGTTGCTGGAGAAAAATCACCGGTGACTCAGTCGGACGTAGGAAGACCACCGTGTTGACCTCGGGGATGTCCACACCCTCGTTGAAGACATCCACGGTGAAGATCATCTTCAGCACGCCCGTAGTGAGCTGTTCCACATACAGCCGGCGTTTGTCACTCGGGGTTCCTCCGGTAATCGCCTGAGCCGCAATTCCGATCTGGTTAAATCGGGTGGCCATGAACTCGGCGTGTTGCACGTCGACACAGAATCCCAGCGCCTTCATGTGGCTCAGGTCGGTGAGCTTATCACGCAGTGCTTTAACCACCAGGCGCACGCGTGCGTCATTGCCGGTGTAGAGGTTACTGAGTTCGGTTTCGTCGTAATGGCCTCGTGTCCACCGCAGCCGGCTGAGGTTCAACTCGTCGAGGTCGGCGATGCCGAAGTAGTGGAAGGGAACCAAAATATCTGATTCCAATGCGTCCCACAGTCGCATTTCGGTCGCGATGCGGTGATCAAAGAAGGCCGCCACATTGACGCCATCAGCACGTTCGGGGGTGGCCGTGAGTCCCAGGAGTTGTCGAGGCTGGAAGTAATTCAGCAGACGCCGGTAGGTCGGTGCTTGGGCGTGGTGGAACTCATCGATGATGATCACGTCGAAATGCTCCGGATCAATGCGGGTGATGACCTCATCGTGAAGTGATTGTACGGAGGCGAAGACGTGGCTCCAGGTCCGTGGGCTCGCTCCATCGACCAGGAGCTCTCCGAAGGACCCGTCGGCCAAGATCTCCTGGAAAGTCCGCCGGGATTGGCGCAAGATTTCCTGGCGGTGGGCAACGAATAATAGCCGTGGTGGATCATGGCGCCAGGGGTTCTGCGGGTCGGGTGTTTGCGCGAGATTCCGGTAGTCGAGTCCGGCCACCACGGTCTTGCCGGTGCCGGTGGCTGCCACGACGAGGTTTTTATTTCGGCCGTGTTCGGCTCGTTCGGCGGCCAATTGTTCAAGCATGATGACCTGGTGCGGATAAGGGCGCACCTCCAGTCCGCTGATATCAGTAGCCACGTCATCGCCGACGGTCATGGTCACGGTGGGGCCGTCATGTCGGTTTTCTACCAGCGCACGCTCCAGTCGGTCGCCATCGTGTTCGGGGTCGTAGGGCTCAAACTCGGCACTGGCCCAGAAGGTTTCGAAGGTCGCTTGGAATTTGTCCATCACCGCCGGGGTGGCGATCTGGGAGAGGCGAACGTTCCATTCCAACCCGTCGAGCATGGCCGCCCGGGAAAGATTCGAGGACCCCACATAGGCGGTCGAGAATCCCGAATACCGATGGAACAACCAGGCTTTGGCGTGTAACCGGGTACTGGTGGTCTGATAGCTGATTCTGACCTCGGCCCCGAATTTTTTGACGAGCCGGTCGATCGCTACTCGTTCTGAGGCACCGATGTAGGTGGTGGTCAGCACACGGAACGTGGCTCCGCGATTTTTGAGTCTGGTCAGTTCTGCTTCGAAAAGCCGCAACCCGGACCACTTCACGAACGACATCAGCAGGTCGACGCGATCGGCCGTATCAAGCTCGGAACGAATCTCGGCTCCGATCTGTGGTTCGCCCTCTCGGCTGTGGGTCAGCAATCCGGCCTCGGATAATGGTGTTTCTGGACGCACCAGGCGGTACGCTGAGTTGTCGCTCACGCGATGGGTGGTGCTGTGGTCGCTGAGTTCCGCACTGACCAGGTCGAGTAGCTGTTGCGCCCGTGGTTTTGACTCCGGGGCGGGAAGAAGCTGGTCGGCGGCGAACTCGTCTCCGAGCACGCCGATCACGCGCTCGGCTAGGGCAAGGCGTTTTTTAGTGGTGTCGCAGTGCTCGAGCGCGCGCTGGATGAGTCCGGAAAGATACTGGGCCAGCTGGGAGTTTTCCTCCCCAGTAGCCACCGGGCGGATAGAGGCCTCGACGGTCCCGTCAGCCAGGCGTTGGTCCAATTGGCTCTGTCGGCGGTGGGTAAGTAGCGCCTCGTAGGCTCCGAGGGGAAGAGGCATTTCAGATTGGTCGGGGCGCTGGCGACTCATACCGAAAATACTATAAGGTGCAGCTGTTTCTGCACATAGTTGCCGCGTGGGCGGAGGTGGTTAAAAATCACGTGGTGGCCGGAACCAGCATATTGGGTTCCAGCCACCACGAGGGCGACAGTGTCACGCCACAGCGCGAGCAAGCAACTTAGGCGAAGGCACCGTGTCCGGTCAGGTCACGACCGATCAGCAGGGCCTGCACCGACTCGGTGCCTTCATAGGTGTGAATACCTTCAATGTCAGCCATGTGGCGGATGACACCGTGCTCGAGCTTGATGCCGTTGCCACCCATCAAGTCGCGGGCGTCAGCGGCAATCCGCCGAGCGGTGCGGGTGTTGTTGTACTTGGCCAGCGATGCCTGGGTGGGACGAAGGATGCCGTTAGCTTCCAAGTTGGCCAGTTGCACGCAGTAGAGTTGCATGCTCACCAATTCGGAGAGCATCCGGGTCAGGCGCTCTTGAACCATCTGGTGTTTGGCCAACACCTTGCCAAACTGCTTGCGCTGGGTGGCATATGCCAGAGCAGCTTCAAAACATCCGGTGGCGTGACCCAGTGCTGACCAGGCGACACCGGCACGGGTTGCATACAGTACCTTGGAGACGTCTTTGAAATTGTGCATATCTGGAAGCACCGCATCAGCGGGCAAATGCACGTCGTCGAGCCAGATATCGGCCTGGTCGATACCGCGCAACGACCCTTTGTAGCGGATCGGTGTGGCCGAGTAGCCTTCGGTTTCCTGTGGGACGATAAAGCCACGCACCTTGCCGTGGTCTTCTGCACCTTCGGAGTTGACTCGGGCAAAGATGAAGGTGATGCCCCCGGCAGCGCCGTTACCAATCCAGCGCTTCGAGCCACGAAGCACCCAGGAGCCGTCTTGTTGGCGGGTGGCTTGGGTTTCCAGACCGGCCGAGTCGGAGCCGTGATCGGGTTCGGTCAGACCAAACGCCCCCGGAATCTCGACCGTGGCTAGGGGCTTGAGATATTTTGCTTTCTGTTCTTCAGAACCGAAGTAAACCAGGGTTCGCAGTGCCAGCCCACCCTGGACTGCCAGGATGGTGCCCAGCGATCCGTCAACACGGGAGAGCTCCATATTGACCAGACCGGTGGCCAGCGGAGAGAATTTTTCCAGGTCGGGGTGGTCGAGCCCGTCGCTGAGCAGACCTGCTTTGCCGAGCCCCTGGGCGATCGAGACCGAGTATTCGTGCTTATTCCATCCATCAGCCAGTTGCTCAGCGACGGATTCAGCATAATCGCGGGCGCGCAACCACACCGCACGATCTTCGTCGGGGATATCGGAGAAGACCTGATAGTAGTCAACATCGAGGGCATCGGTCACGTGGTAGTCGGGCTCAGTACGGCCTGGAAAAGTGTTCTCTGTCATACTCACATGCTACCGCTGTTCACGGTTGCGATTGATTGTTGTCTAGAGCACACCGCGGCTATTGCGCGCTGTGGGGTTGAATCGTGATGCAAAAGAACCGAAAAATGACACCATTTTGACAGAAACACTAGACATTCAGGGCGCGACCTAGTGAAATATTTTCAAACAAATGTGAACTAGGACACTATTGCTACGTGCTGTGGCAAGACCGGATCGTCAGGAAGAGATAAAGGATCAGTCAATGCGAATACCGGCGAAGGACTTGGACCTGAGAAATATTGAGCAACTCATCGAAGTGAATGCAGGCAATCGCACCGTCACCGGAACATTGAGTTGCCTCATCCGTACTCCCTACGCCATTGAGCTGGTCATTGGTGGCTCCGAAAAGGTCACCGTCGGCTTCGAGGATGAGGTCGATATTTATCGGGGAACACTGCTGGCCCACTTGGTCCGTCGCGAGAAGCTGGAACAAGAAAACGGGGGCATCCTCTCCGAACAGGATCTGCAGGACATCGAGTCCATGCTGGACCCATTATTTGAGTTACTCACCGGCGCCCGGGCAGGCTGTCAACCGCCCCCTGATCAGCCGAGCTCGACGGCTTCGGATGGCACCACCGGTCCGCACCCGGTCAGCGCTACAGTGCTACCGACTAAGAAAGCCCGGTCGCTCTATCCGACCCCGTTGGAAATCGCCAACCAACGCTAATCTAGGCGTTGTCGGCCGCCAGCTGACCGCAGGCCCCGTCAATTTCTTGACCACGGGTGTCACGCAAGGTGGTCGGTACCCCGGCTTCATTGAGTCGGCGTACGAACTCGTCGGTGATTTCGGGTTCCGAAGCCGTCCAAATTGAGCCGGGAGTGGGGTTGAGCGGAATCGGGTTGACGTGCACCCATCCGTGTCCGCGGGCATTGAGTTTCTTCGCCAGCAAGTCGGCGCGCCAGGCGTGATCATTCATATCTTTGATCAGCGCGTACTCGATGGAGACACGACGACCGGTGGCCTTGTAGTAGTTATAGGCAGCATCGATGGCCTCATCGGCCGACCAGCGCGAGTTGACCGGCACTAGCTCGTCACGCAACTGGTCATCCGGGGCGTGCAGGCTCAAGGCGAAGGTCACCGGAATGCCTTCGGCGGCCAAACGGTTGATCGCAGGCACCAGGCCCACGGTGGAAACGGTGATGTTTCGAGCCGACATCCCCAATCCGGCGGGGCTGGGCTCGACCATGCGGCGGACCGCGGCGATGACGCGTTTGTAGTTGGCCAGGGGTTCCCCCATGCCCATGAAGACGACGTTGGTGGCCCGTTCTGCCTCACCGGATTCATGGTGGGTTCGTCCACCCAATCCGCCGTTGGCGATGAAGCGATTGGCATGCACGATCTGATCCACGATCTCAGCGGCGGACATATTGCGAGTCAAGCCGTTCTGCCCGGTGGCGCAGAAGGGGCAGTTCATGCCACAGCCAGCTTGCGATGAGACGCACAGGGTAATCCGGCCCGGGTAGCGCATCAGCACGGACTCGACCAGGGCACCGTCAAAAAGCCGCCAGAGAAACTTCACGGTGTCACCGTTTTCGGTGGTGAGTTTCCGAACTTCAGTCAGCAACGGTGGAAAAAATTCGGCAACCAGCTCGGCACGGGATCCGGCGGGCAAGTCGGTCATCTGCTCCGGATCGGTGGTGTAGTGGGTGAAGTAATGGGTCGAGAGCTGCTTGGCCCGGAATGTCGGGTAGCCCAACTCAACCAACTTGGCCTCACGTTCGTCCAGGCTCAAATCCGCCAGATGTGTCTGGGGTTGAGCGACTTTGGGCCGTTGCTTGAACTGCAACAACGGACGCCCGTCAGGCCCGGTCTGTTGGACCCATCCTTCGGTCTGGGGTCGCACCTGGGGACGGTTGTTATCGGTCCGACGCGGGCTAAACTCGCTGGGCGCACCGTATCCGTGCCGTTTAAGGCGAGCGCGATCCTCGGCGAGTTCCCGCGCCTCAGTTTCGTCCATCAGTGCCCGCTTCGGCGGATTCAGGCGCGTTCGACCTGCGCGATCGGTCTCGCGCTTCACGGGGCGGGTACCTGGCTGGCGTGGGGTATAACGTTGCGACATAACGCTTTAATTATCGCATGATTACCGCACCCACGGTCTACAAACCGACCATCCAGACATCATGACTTGTGGTGTGATTTCTGAAGTTTATACACCGGCGTGTCCAGCCCTTCATAGCGGGCCTTCAGCTGGATCGCCAGGTATTTGGAATAGTGCCTGGACTGATGCAGATTACCGCCATGGATCCAGAGGTTTTTCACGTTAGTGGGTTTCCACATATTGCGAAGTTCTCCCTCCCAAGGACCGGGATCCCTTTTGGTATCGGAGCCATAACCCCAGCATTTCCCCACGGTGTCAGCAACTTCCGGGGAGATAATGTCGGCCAGCCATTCGTTCATAGAGCCGAAGCCAGTGGCATAAACCACGAGATCCGCGGGCAACTCCGTGCCATCGGCGAGTACGACCGAGTGCTCCGTAAGGTGATCCACCTGCCCGTTGCGCAGGCTCACCTCACCATCAATGATCAGTTGTGAAGCTCCGACGTCAATGTAGTATCCGGAACCACGTCGTAGGTACTTCAGGAACAGTCCTGAGCCATCCTCGCCAAAGTCGATGCTAAAGTCCGCATCTTCCAATGCCTGGTAAAACTCCGCATTCTCCTCGCGCATTTGTTCAAAAGCCGGGCGTTGAACATCCGGCAGAATTCGGTAAGGCCAGGAAGCGAATAGCCTGTCGGCCCGGTCTGTATCGATTCCTGCCTCCACTGCATCTTCGGAGTACAGGGGTCCGAGCGCGAGCTTCATAAGTGAATGACTGGGCGAGATGTGTGTGGAGGAACGCTGAACCATCGTCACGTTCGCGCCGTGCTCCCAGAGGCTGGCACAAATGTCGTGCGCGGAGTTGTTAGATCCAATCACCACCGCACGCTTGCCCGCGTAAGCCTCACCACCACGGTGCTGAGAGGAATGATGTTGCTCGCCGGCGAATTCAGCCTGGCCGGGGAACACTGGAGTATGTGGGTATCCGGAGACACCCAGCGCGAAGACCAGGTGCGTGGGGTAGAGGGTGACCTCTTCGCCGTTGCGGTCCACCCGGACCTCCCAGCGTTGCGTTTCTTTGTGCCACTGCGCATTTGTGCAGGTAGTGCTGGACCAGTAATTCAGCTCCATGAGATCCACATAGTACTTAAGCCAGTCTGCGACCTTGTCTTTGGACGGGAAGACCGGCCAGTTGTCGGGGAAAATCATATAGGGCATGTGGTCGTACCACACAGGGTCATGCAGGTGTAGAGACTTATAGCGGTTACGCCATGCATCTCCCGGAGACTCGTAACGATCGACGACCAAAGTGGGCACCTGAAGATTCTCCAAGCGTGATGCCAACCCGATGCCGCCTTGGCCTCCCCCAACGATCAACGTATAGGGCTGCTCAGTTACCCCGAGTGTTTGCTCGCGCTCTTGACGAGTTTCGAGCCATGTCTTGCGTCCTTTAGTGATGCGATGGCTTACTCCTTGCGGGCGACGGCGACCCACCCGTTCTTCGAACCCGCGAAGTTCCTCGAGAATAGTCAGTAATGTCCAGGCGACGTTGTTACGGATCCGCACAATCGCCTCCCCTCTCCCAGCATCGGTCTCAAAGCTTAGCCACGCGGTGGTAACTCCATCCTCGGTGACCGGTTCCTCAGTAATGCGCCAATTGCGTGGTGATGCCTGCTCCAGGGTCGCAGCGACGAGCTCCCTGATGTGCTCGTGCCCTTCAGCAGTGTAGAGATTCCAGGTAAACGCCACGAAGTCTCGCCAAAAACCGTCTGGCTCAAATACCTCTACCACCTGTTCGGCGTTATGGGAGTCCAAAGCTTCCGAGAAGCTTTGAAGCCAGTTTTCGGCGATGGCAATAGCTGATTCCTGAACTGATGTATGCACCTGACGGGTGTTTTCGTTTGTCATGGTTTTCTCCTCGAATTCGTCGTCTTATACCAGTCCGCGACAGACATCTCTCAACACACCGTGCAGACTGATATAGTGACATCAATCACATTGATGCTCCGAGGTTAACACCTAGGGGGTTACATGCCGGTTACAGAAACCAAAGGAGAACTCACCGCTGCATGGGCCCGATGCGCTCAACTGGGCCTTTCTCGCGACTTACAGGAACCAGCTTTGGTCCACAGCGACAATGATGTCCAGTTGCAACGGCTCCGCAGTGGCCTATCGGACATTGCTACTCCGCTGTGGGAAGCGTTTTCAATGTGCAGCTCTCACGAGCAGGTCATGATTCTGACCGACTCGTTCGGAACCGTGTTGTGGAGATACGGCACCTCGAAGATGCTCAACCAGGCAGACCGGATTGGCTTCGTGGAGGGCGCAGGTTGGTCCGAACCCAGTGTGGGAACCAATGCCATTTCCCAGGCACTAAGGACACAAACAGCATCACTCGTCTCCGGGGAACAGCACTTTGCCTATAGCCACCAGAGATTTAGTTGTATGGCGGCCCCCATAACCTGTCCCAGATCAGGGTCTGTCATCGGAATTCTCGATATCACCGGCCCGTGCACGACCATCAGCGAAGATATCACCGCCATGGTTCAGTTCAGCGCCGGCCTGGCAACCGGTTTACTCCGGTCGCAATTAGAAGAAGCTTCGGAAGCTAACCTAGTCCGTCTCAGGTTGCTTGGTTCTCAGCCCGCAGTCTCCGTGCCTGGGCGGGGATGGACGCAAATACCCTTGCGCGGGGCAGAGGTTCTCGCAATGTTGGAGTCACGCCGGCGCGGGTGGTCGGCAGCGGAACTGACCGGTGAACTTTATGGGGATTTCGGACTACCCGGAACTATAAGGACGGAGATGCACAGACTCAGAAAAGTGCTCGGTGATGCGTTGCTGTCCCAGCCCTACCGGTTTGCCGAAGATGTCGTGGTTACATCCGACGTTAGTAAAGTTGAGCAACTTCTGAGCGAGGAAGATCTTGATGGAGTCCTCGATCTTTATACCCAACCACTACTAGCGCACTCGGCCAATGAGCGGATTTTGCAGTGGCGGGCCTGGCTGGATCAACACGTCGAACAGCTCGTGCGCTCAGCAGGTACTAAGTCACAACAGATTCGGTGGCGCCGAACCGAAATGGCATTCCAAGACCAAGACCTCTAGCCGAAGTCCCGGAGCGTTCGAGACCGAAAGTACTCAAGCATCGTACTGAGTGAGCCCAAAAGCTTCTCTTCTGCCAGCTGACTTCGGCAATACAGCCTTGATGGTCGTCCCGGTAGGCAACACGAGAAACAAGGGATCAGTCATCGCCCATCGACGCAATAACTGTGGCCGGAGGAGTATTCTCGCTCAGCCACCGTTCCTCCCACGTCCGGGAGCAGACCCACGGCCGAGCATCCTGCCTAACAGTGAGCACATTCCGTTCAACCGCAAATGCCCGGTTCTGGAATTCATCCCGCTAACCAGCCTGTTGCGCCATCGGAATCAGAATTACGCTCCTGAGACGAATCACAGTGGTAGATCTAGCCACCGTGGTGCCTGTGCCTGGAACTCTTCGGCACCAAGGCTATGGCCGACCGCCGCCGGTATCGCCCCGAGTAACGGGGCAATCGTTGAAAGCGCCTGGCGGTTGTCGACATCGACCGGTAGGGCAGGATCAGGCCAGGAACCAATGATGATCCCGCTGACCTCGACGCCACGATGAGAGAGCGCTTCGGCGGTCAGCGCGGTGTGATTAAGTGTGCCCAACCGTGAACGGGCGACGATGATAGCACTGACGTCTCCGTCTAAGTCGACCGCTAAGGCTCGGGCGAGATCGGCCAGCGTGTGGCCACCGAAGTCGACAAGCACACCACCGGCACCCTCGATGAGGACATGGTCAGCTTCAGTCCGTGTGGCCAGTGCACGGATCAGGGCAGCGTGTTCATCAACGGTCGGTAACGAGACTTCCTCGGCCCTGGCGGCCGGTACCGGCGCCATCGGCAATCGCAGGGTCACGTGGGTGAAGGTTTCGATGCCGGCAAGCCGGGCGACGATCTGTGCATCGGATTCGGTGACGACATCGGAATACTGCGCCTCGAGCACGGCGCGTTCGGGATCGTCGGGGCGAATATGACCGGTCTGGACCGGCTTGACCATCATCACTCGTCGCCCGGTGGCAGACAGCCTTGCAGCCAGCGCAGCTGTCGTGATGGTCTTGCCGACCCCCGTGTCGGTACCCGTGACAAACACGTACCGGGGCATCATGAGTCGGCCGCCCGGGTACCAGAGGACGCTGATAAGGCGCAGGCGCGGATAATCGCCTGGATGCGCGTGCAGGCACGTTCCAGTTCCGCGTCACTGAGACCGGCGCGTGCTGTAGACCGCACTCGCGTGATGCCATCGGGGACTGAAGGAGGCCGGAAACACCCCACGAGGATGCCCTCTTCGCGGAGCAATTCTCGAGCTCCCACCCCGGATTCGGGTGTCGGCATCGGCACCGAGAGCACCGCACCGGCCGGGACCGGTACCTCGAGCGCGGCGGCGAGCTGAGCTCGAGCCGTTGCCATATCGGCCACACGGTCGGGGGTCATGAGCTCGAGCGCGGCATGGGCTGCAGCGGCATTAGCCGGGGCCAGGCCGGTGTCGAAGATAAACGAGCGGGCGGTGTTGATTGTGGCATCGCGGACGAGCTCGCTACCCAGCAGAGCACCACCCTGAGAACCGAGGGCCTTCGACAGCGTCGCGGTGACTACCAGACGGTCGCGGTGCGCGCTGAGTTGGGCGGTAGCACCGAATCCGGTGTGCTCACCGGTACCAGCGATACCCAGCCCGTGGGCCTCATCGACAAGGAGCATGGCATCATACCGGGCGCACAAATCGAGCAGTGTCTCAAGGTCCGCGGCATCGCCGAGGACGGAGTAGATCGATTCGACGATCACAAGCGCCTCAGGGTGAGCCCGTTCAGCCAGAGCGGTCTCAACAGCTGCCGTATCGTTGTGTGCCACGATATGCACGGGCGCCTTTGTCAACCGGCACGCATCGATGAGCGAGGCATGATTATGCGCGTCGGAGATGATGAGCGTGTTGGGACCAGCCAATGTTGTGACAGCCGCCATGTTGGCCATATAGCCACTTGAGAAGGTCACACAGGCGGGGTGTCGCAGGCGCTGGGCCAGGGCGGCTTCCAAGGCATGATGCGCGCCTGTCGTCCCGGTGACAAGACGGGATGCGCGTGCCGAGGTGCCGAACTCCTCAACCGCGGCTACCGCGGCAGCGTGAACCTTTGGGTGGCGAGAGAGACTGAGGTAGTCGTTCGACGCGAGGTCGAGACCGGCGAGCGCTGAGTCGCTACGGTCCATATTGGCCGTGACACGACGATCACTGGCGACTGCAAGGCGAGCAGTGATCGCGTTCATGATGCCGACTCCTGGGAATGTGCCTCGGCCGCAGCGACCATTGCCTGCGTCATTCTATCGACCATCTCGGCCGTGGAAATATAGGGTGGCATCGTGTAGATGTGGCGCCGGAAGGGTCGGAGCCATGTCCCGTGTTCGGCCGCAACGCGGGTGGTCAGGCCGATGTCGACAGGCCGGTTGAGTTCGATAACACCAATTCCGCCAGTTACGCGCGCCCCAGTGACGACCGGCAACTCCCGGGCCGGCGCAAGACCGGCCTCCAGCGCCGGGGAGATGCGTTCGATCGCCGGTTGCCACCCGCTGGTTTCATCGCCGAAGAGCAGCCCCAGGGAGGCGTTCGCGGCCGCACAGGCAAGGGGATTGGCCATGAATGTCGGGCCGTGCATGAGCGCGCGATATGAGGAGCGGGTAATAACCTCGGCAATCGGACCGCTACACAGAAGAGCCGCCATGGATACATATCCCCCGGTGAGAGCCTTACCTAGACACATGACATCGGGGGTAATCCCGGCAACCTGCGAAGCGAAAGCGCTACCAGTCCGCCCAAAGCCGGTGGCTATTTCATCGGCGATGAGCACTGCGTCAATGTCATCGGCCAATCGTCGCAGAGCCTGCAGTGCCGCCGGATGGTAAGGTCGCATTCCTCCCGCGCCCTGGAACAGGGGCTCAACAATAACGCCGGCCAGCTTGCCCGCAGAGGTATCCACGAGGTTTTCTGCCTCACGAACCCATGCCTGCACCTCGGCCGCGGGTGCCTCAGGGAGTGGAGGTTGGGCGAGGAAGATGTTTTCAGCTAGGAGGGAGGCGAAATCCGCGTGCATGCCACCGACCGGGTCGCAGACACTCATCGCCCCGGTCGTGTCGCCGTGGTAGGCGCCTTCAAGAGCAAGGAAAGTACCGCGTTCTCGCCCGCGGGCACGCTGGTACTGAATCGCCAGCTTGAGGGCGACTTCGACGGAGACCGACCCGGAATCAGCCAGGAACACGTGATCGAGCCCGGCCGGGGTGACCTCGACGAGGCGTTCAGCCAATTCCACGGCAGGGTCGTGGGTCAGTCCGCCAAACATCACGTGGGAGAAACGCCCGATCTGCTGGGTCAGCGCCGCATCCATCACCGGGTTCCGGTAGCCGTGGACGACCGACCACCACGAGCTCATTCCATCAAGGAGCCGATGTCTGGTGCCTGCAGCATCCACCAGGTTGACGTAGGGCCCCTCGGCACCGGTTACCGAAAAGTGTGCACCAGCATCGAGCGGGCCGTACGGGTGCCACAGCAACCCAGTATCCCGCTGCAATGTACTGTCCTGAGCCCCAGGTACAGGTTCAGACATGGCGGACCTGGTCCGTAGCGACACCGCGAGCATCACTGGGGTGTGACGAAGATCTAAACATCTTCTTATTATTGAACACTGTTCAGTTGGGTGCCAAATCGACACGCCCGTTACATTCATTTGTAGGTCCTCATCAGAGGATCTGGTCGCTGGTCCTGGTATGGTTTTTTTGCCCTGTCATCGATGATCCGGGGGGTGTTGCCGCCAGGAGTCCAGGACGCGCGTTGACTGCT